>JALZNB010000211.1 GCA_030857905.1 Actinomycetota bacterium | reverse complement strand
CGTCGAGCACGGTGCCCGCCGCCTCGGCGACACCCTGGTCGGCGCCGACGCCACCGATCTTGCCCGCGGTGAAGCGGTGGTGGGTGGCGAGCTCTGGCTCGACCACCTTCAACCGGTCGACGACCGCCATGTCGCAGTGCGCGGCGGCGACGAGTTCCCGAAGTTGCTCGTGCTCGACTCGGCTGACCTGGATTGGCCCGGCGGCCAGGGTGCCGACGATCAGCTCCAGCGCCCGGTCGACCTCGGATGAGGCGACGAGTTCGCGGGCGTCGGCCAATGCGTCGTCATCGATTCGGCCCGCCAGCGCGAGCATGAGTTCGTGGACTCGCACCGGTAACGCGACCCCGGACCATCCGGTCCCCTTGTTCGTGGCGACCTGCGTCACGATCTGACCCCTCCCAAACATCCGGCTAGCTGGGGACCAAGTGCCCTTCGGCGACGAGTGTTTCCGCCGCCGCGAGCGCGGCCCGGTGGTACGCGGGCAGTTCGATGCCCTGGGGCAGCACCTCGACCGCGGGCTCGTAGGTCCCCAGAGCCCGCAGCACGCGCTGCAGTTCCCCGGCGGGTCGAGCACCGCTTCCGGTGGTGGTGATCAGGACGACCCTGGTGGCCGTCCCGGCCGTCGATCGGCTGCGCCGCCAGCTCGACCGCGCCTCGACCACATCGGGTCGACCGCGCAGCATCGCGCCGAGCACGACCGCCACCGAGTCCCCCATGGTCACCCAATCGGGTGACTCCGCGGAGAAGGTGTAGTCGAGATCGTCCAGTTCGTCTACCCACGAAACCGCGTTCAACCGCTCGGGGTCGGCGCCCGCGGGTTCCAGCGCGGCGTAGAGCAAGCGATATTCCCGCGCGGTGATGCCGACCCGCTCGCGGAGCAGGATCAGCGGCAGCGCCCGCGCCACGGCGTCCAACGCGCCCGCGGCCAGCCAGTCGCGCAGGCGCCACAGCTCGCGGTCGCCGAGACGACCGGCGAGCCGCAGCAGTAATTCGTGGCACTGATCGGTGTCGCCGCTCATGAGACCTCCACGATCAGTTCGACCTCGACCGGTGCGCCGAGGGGGAGTTCGGCGACGCCCACCGCCGCGCGGGCGTGCACGCCCTGCTCGCCGAACACCGAGGCGAGCAGGTCGGACGCGCCGTTGAGCACAGCGGGTTGGCCGGTGAACCCGGCCGCCGACGCGACGAACCCCACGATCTTCACCACGCGCACGACCGAGTCGATGCCGACCAGGTCATCGATCGCGGCGAGCGCGTTGAGCGCGCAGGTGCGGGCGAGGCCCTGGGCCTCCTCCGGGCTGATCTCGCTGCCGACCTTGCCGGTGGCCGCGAGAGCGCCGTCGACGATCGGGAGCTGGCCCGAGGTGAACACCAACGAGCCGGTGCGAACGGCGGGCACGTAGGACCCCACGGGCGCCGCGACGGACGGCAGGGTGAGACCGAGTTCGGCGAGACGGTCGCGCGCGGACATCACGCCCCCTTGGGGCGCTTGAGGTAGGCGACCATCTGCTCGCCGGTGGGGCCGGGAAGGACGCTGACCAGCTCCCAGCCGTCCTCACCCCACTGGTCGAGGATCTGCTTGGTGGCGTGGATCAGCAGTGGGACAGTGGCGTATTCCCACTTGGTCTGCGCAGTCATGGGCGGCAGCCTAGTAGCCCGGCCGAGGGGGCGGCCGCGCAACTGAGCCGGTTTCGGACGGTAGCTGGGTACGGTGGCGCCATGGATGCCTGGCGTCTGATCGCTGCCGGTCTGCTGATCGTCGGCGGGCTCGTTCTGTTGCTGGTCACCCTGGCCAAGGTGCGGGAACGGACTCGTTCCGGCGGTGCCGTCGCGGTGGCCGGGGCGATCTCGTTCACCGTGTTGCTGCTGCTCTGTGTGCTTACGGTCACCGTGTTGCCTGCCGCCGTCGTGTGGGGTGTCGTCGTGGTCGTCGGCGTGGCCGTCTCCGTGATGTTGCTCGCGGGCTAGCTCGTCAAGCGGCGAATAGGCGCGATGGACATTTACGCTGAAACGGTGACCACCCCTGTCGTCGGTTGGACCGAACAGATAGCCAGAGCCCGACTTCACGTGGTCACCGGCAAGGGCGGTACCGGGAAGACGACCGTGGCCGCCGCGATCGCCTTGGCGCTGGCCACCGGCGGCAGGCGGGTTCTCCTGATCGAGGTCGAGGGCAGGCAGGGCATCGCGCAGCTCTTCGACACGCGTCCGCTGCCGTACTCGGAGGAGAAAGTCGCCTCGACCGCGGGTGGCGGCGAGGTCCGCGCGCTGCACATCGATGTGGAAGCCGCCCTGATGGAGTACCTGGCGATGTTCTACAACCTGGGTTTCGCCGGTCGGACGCTGCGCAAGATGGGCGCGATCGAGTTCGCCACCACGCTCGCCCCCGGTCTGCGGGACGTGCTGCTCACCGGAAAGATCAAGGAGTGCGTCACGCGTACCGACGAGAGCGGCAGGCACTTCTACGACGCCGTCGTGGTCGACGCCCCGCCGACGGGTCGGATCGTCAAGTTCCTCGACGTCACCAAGGCCATGGCCGACCTGGCGAAGGTCGGTCCGATCCGGGGGCAGAGCGACGGCGTGATCCGGCTGCTGCACTCCGGCGACACCGCCATCCACCTGGTGACGCTGCTGGAGGAAATGCCGGTCCTGGAGACGATCGAGGCCGTCGAGGAGTTGGACGGCGCCGACCTGCGGCCTGGCACGATCATCCTGAACCGGGTGCGCCCGCCGCGTCTGCCCGCCCGGTCGGTCACCGCGGCCGCTGACGGCAGGGTCGATTCCACCCGGGTCCGCAACGGGCTCACCTCCGCCGGACTCGCGCTGTCCGCCGACGACGTCAACGGTCTCGTGGACGAGACTGTGGAGCACGCGGTCCGAGTCCTGGCCGAGCAGCGTGCCCGCGCCCAGCTCGCAGAGATAGACCTACCCGCCGTCGAGTTGCCCGAGTTGGTCGACGGTGTCGATCCCGGAGCGCTCTACGAACTAGCCGAGACACTCGTCGACCAGGGGGTCCGATGACAGTCCCCGATATCGACGCGTTGATTGACGACCCGGAGACACACGTCGTGGTCTGCTGTGGCTCCGGCGGCGTCGGCAAGACCACGACAGCGGCCGCCATCGCCGTACGTGCTGCTGAGCGTGGCCGCAAGACGGTGGTGCTGACCATCGATCCAGCGCGCAGGCTGGCGCAGGCGCTGGGGCTCACCGAGTTGGGCAACACGCCCAAGCCGGTCGAGATCGACGGGTTCGAACCGACCGGCGAGCTGAGCGCGATGATGCTGGACATGCGCCGCACCTTCGACGACATGGTGCTCGCGCACGCGGGCGAGAAGCGCGCCGAGGAAGTCCTGGCCAACCCGTTCTACAAGACGATCTCCTCGTCCTTCTCCGGGACGCAGGAGTACATGGCGATGGAGAAGCTGGGCCAGCTCGCCTCGGCGGGCACATGGGACCTGATCGTCGTCGACACGCCGCCGTCGCGGTCGGCGCTGGACTTCCTTGACGCGCCACAGCGGCTCTCGACCGCGCTGGACGGGCGCATGATCAAGCTGCTGACCGGGCCGGCGCGGGCCGGTGGATGGGGCATCCGCAAGGTGGTCGGTGCCGGGTTCGGGCTGTTCGCGAAGGCCGTGTCCACCATCGTCGGCGGAAAGTTGCTGGCCGACGCGTCCGCGTTCGTGCAAGCGTTCGACGGCATGTTCGGCGGGTTCCGCGAGCGTGCCCGCAAGACCTATGACCTGCTGCGCTCGGACGGGACCGCGTTCGTCGTCGTCGCCGCGCCAGAGCCGGACGCGCTGCGTGAGGCGAGCTACTTCGTCGAGCGGCTGGTGGCGGAATCCATGCCGGTGTTCGGGCTGGTGGTCAACCGCACCCACCCGGTGTTGGCGAAGCTGCCCGCGGGCAAGGCACTCGCGGCGGCGGAGAACCTGGAATCATCCGGTGATTCCCCGCTGGCCGCGGCCGTGCTTCGACTGCACGTCGACCGCGTGGCCCTGGCCCAGCGTGAACGCAGGCTCGTCGCCCGGTTCACCAAGGCGCATCCCACGGTGCCCGTGGTCCACGTTCCGGCGATGGCCGCCGACGTGCACGACCTGGGCGGACTCCAGCGAATCGGCGACTCGCTCGCGGTCGGCGTCTGAGCGCCGACCGACCCGCGCCCGACCGACCGGTCTGGCGCGGGGCCGGTCATCGGCGATCAGCCGACGCGGATTTCCTCGTCGTCGTAGCTGTGCTTGCGACGGGCGTCATCGAGCAGGTCGCGCCAGGACTCCACGTCCGGCCTGCGCCGCAGCAGTGCCCTGCGCTCCCGCTCGGTCATTCCGCCCCACACCCCGAACTCGATCCGGTTGTCCAGTGCCTCGGCGAGGCACTCCGTCCGGACCGGGCACGCGATGCACACCAACTTGGCCTTGCGCTGCTCCGCCCCTCGGACGAAGAGCCCGTCCGGGTCTTCGTCCCGGCAGGTGGCGCGTACGCGCCAATCGGCCTGAGCTGTTGTTTCGAGATGCATATCCCCCACCCCTGTCGTCGTCCCGACCTAGAACCCGTTACCCCCCGGTAGCGGGTGCTTCCCAGCCCTTGAGGCTGTTCGGCGCTGTCGTGAGACCTTGACGAAGATTAGTGGGTCTCGGTTCCCCCGAGAACACCGGGATGTACAGAAGTTACAGAATGTCAATCTCCCAGGGTGGCTCGTCCTGCCCTCTCCCGCAGGTGGCGCGTACCCTGGACCACGTGCGCGTGGGAGACAGCCTGCTGAAGATGCTCGGCCTCTGCTTACTAGCCGGCGTGCTGGTCGCCGGGATGTTATTCCCCCTAGTGGGAGCACTAGGGGTGGTGTCCAATCGAGCCAGCGACACCATCGACAGTGTCTCGGCGGATCTGGTCGCGACCGATCCGCCCTTGATCACGACGATCACCGACAGTGCGGGCACCCCGATCGCGTCCCTGTTCGACCAGTACCGGGTTCCGGTCACCTCCGAGCAGATCTCGCCGACGATGAAGGCGGCGCTGATCTCGATCGAGGACCGCCGCTTCTTCGACCACAACGGGGTCGACTGGAAGGGCACCATCCGCGCCGCCATCTCCAACCAGAGCGGCGGCGACGTGCAGGGTGCCTCGACGCTGACCCAGCAGTACGTGAAGAACTACCTGATCAACGTGGTCAACCGGGGCAACAAGACCGAGCAGTCCAAGGCCCAGGAACAGACCATCGCGCGCAAGCTGCGCGAGGCGCGGATCGCCATCCAGCTCGAACAGAAGATGAACAAGGAAGAGATCCTCACCGGCTACCTCAACGTCGTCGAGTTCGCCTACGAGGTCTACGGCATCGGTGCCGCGTCCAGCGCGTACTTCGGCACCACCCCGGCCAAGCTCTCGGTCGCCCAGTCGGCACTGCTCGCGGGCGCGGTGAACAACCCCGTGCTCTACAACCCGTGGCGCAAGCCCGCCGAGACCCTCACCCGCCGGGACATGGTCATCGACAAGATGGTCGAGAACCAGAAGCTCTCCCCGGACGCCGCGGCGACGGCCAAGAAGGAGCCCCTGGGCATCCTGCCTGAGCCGAAGAAACCCGCGGCGAACTGCGTGGGCGCGGGTCCCGAGTACGGCTTCTACTGCCAGTACGTCTACGAGTACCTGCGCAAGGTCGGGTTCACCGAGGACGCCATCCAGACCGGCGGCTACACGATCAAGACCAGCTTCGACGCCCGCGCGACCCAACTCGCCAAGGCCGCGGCCATGGCCGAGGTGCCCAAGACCCAGCCGGGCATCGCCAACACGATGGCGATCGTGCAACCGGGCAAGGAACGCCACCAGGTGCTCGCGTTGGTCGCCAACCGCGACTACGGCCTCCAGTCGGACCAGGGCCAGACCGTCTACGGCCTGCCGAGCCGGATCGCCAACAAGTTCGGCGCGGGCTCGATCTTCAAGATCTTCACCGCCGCCGCCTTCCTGGAGAAGGGCGGCGGCGTGATGAACCAGATCGACAACCCCGCCAAGCACGTATCGCAGGTGTTCGTCGGCGGTGCGAAGGGTTGTCCGCGCACCCCGCGCCCCAACGATGGCGACACCACGCTCTACTGCGTCGAGAACTTCGGCGAGTCCGCGCCGAAGATGACCTTGCAGGCCGCCCTGGCCAAGTCACCCAACACCGGCTTCGTGATCCTCGAAGAGCGCGTTGGCATGGGCCCGGTCGTGGACATGGCGAGCAGACTCGGCCTGCGCGACACCATGGCCGCCAGCTTCGGTGGCGCCGATCCTGACCCGACCAGCGACCGGCCGGAGTTGAATCAGAGCCAGGCCGACTACTTCAAGCCGAACGACAAGAGCACTGGCAAAGGCTCGTTCACCCTCGGTCCTGGCCCGCTGAGCACACTGGAGCTGGCCAATGTCGGGGCCACGATCATGAGTGGCGGTGTGTGGTGCCCGCCGACGCCGTTGATCGAGGTGCGCGACCGCGACGGCAAGAAGATCGAGGTCAACGAGCAGCCATGTGAGCAGGCCGTCGCGGAGCCGCTGGCGAACACACTGGCCTTCGGCCTGAGCCAGGACGACATCTCGGGCACGGCCGTCGCCGCCGCGAGGGCCGTTGGCTGGAATCGCCCGATGATCGGCAAAACCGGAACCACACAGGAAAGCAAGTCGGCGGGCTTCCTCGGAGCCACCCCGCAGATCTCCGCGGCCGTCCTGACTTTCAACGACAGCCCCAAGCCACGGGGAATCTGCGACGGCGAGCCGCCGCGCCTGTGCGCCGAAGGCAACATCTTCGGCGGCAAGGTGCCCGCGCGCACCTGGTTCCAGACGATGGTGAAGTACCTCGAAGGCCAGCCCGTCGTTCCGCTGCCGCCCACCGACCCGCGCTACATGGACGGCGGGCCGGAGAGCAAGGTGCCGGATGTGATCGGCAAGAGCCAGGAGGAAGCCACCAAGATCCTCCAGGACGCCGGCTACAAGGTCGTCGCCAACGACCGCAACGACGCCCGCAAGAAGGGCACGATCGTCGGCCAGTCCCCCCGGGGCGCCGCGCTGGCGGGAGAGACGATCACGGTCCAGGTAAGCACCGGCTACGTGCCGCCGCCTCGCACGTCGGACACGCCAGAGCCACCGCCTTCCACTTCTGGCGCACCGCCGGTCGGGTCGACTGCCCCGCCGCCGGGCGAGGGCACTCCGGGACTCCCCGAGAATCCTGGTGGGCCCGCACCGCCGGTGGGATGACAAGCGACGACAAACGGGCCGGGTCCACAGTGGACCCGGCCCGTTGTGCGTGATCGGGAATGCGGACGTCAGCCGACGAGCTTGGCTTTCACCGCCGCCGCGACGCGGCCACCTTCGGCGCGACCCGCGATCCGCGCGTTGGCGGCCTTCATGACCTGACCCATCTGCCGCGGCCCCGGCGCGGCAC
>JALZNB010000197.1 GCA_030857905.1 Actinomycetota bacterium | reverse complement strand
ACGTAGCCGACAAGGCGAGCCTGTCCCGCGGGATCGGGACTGGTGGTGACCACGGCGTCGGTGACGCCGGGCAGCCTGCGCAGCGCGGCCTCGACCTCGCCCAGTTCGATGCGCTGGCCACGGATCTTGACCTGGTGGTCGCGGCGGCCCAAGAACTCGAGCTGTCCGTCCGGGCGTCGCCGAACGACATCGCCCGTGCGGTAGAGCCGCGCGCCGGGGGTGGTCGCGAACGGGTCGGGCACGAACGCGGCGGCCGTCTTGACCGGGTCGCCGAGGTAGCCGAGGCCGACGCCGACACCGCCGACGTACAGCTCACCGGGGACCCCTGCCGGGACCGGACCGCCGAACTCGTCCATCACGTAGAGGTTCGTGTTCCGCACGGCCCGCCCGATGGGCACGCCGGTCAGCCCGACCGGGGTCGCGGCGGTGAGCACGGCGTGGGTGACGTCGTCGGAGCACTCCGTCGGACCGTAGGCGTTGATCATGGGAATGTTCGGGTAGCGCCCGAACCAGCGCTCACAGGTACGAGCGGGCAGTGCCTCGCCGGTGACCATCAGCCAACGCAGCTCGGGCAGCGGCACGGTCGCCGCGCCCGCGTCCCACGCGTCGAGGGCGGTACGCAGCAGCGACGGCACGACCTCCAGCACAGTGATCCGCTCGCGGGCGGTCATGGCGAACAGTGCGGCCGGGTCGAGCGCGGTGTCGTCGCCGACCACGCGGGTGGTGCCGCCGACCACCAGCGCCGCCAGCATCTGCCACACCGAGATGTCGAAGGTCAGCGGCGCGTTCTGCACCACGGAGTCCACATCGGACAACACGAGGTCGTCGGCTTTGGCGAGCAGGTGGTTGACCATGCCGCCGCGGTGCACCATGGCACCCTTGGGTTTGCCGGTGGAGCCCGAGGTGAAGATGACGTAGGCGAGATCGTCCGCGGCGCCGCGCATCGGCAGGAGTTCCTGGTCCGAGGCGTCGTCCAGCACGATCACCTCGACGTCCGAGCCCGCCGCGAGGTCGTGTGCCTGCGCCGCCCGGTCCGGGGTGGTGAGCAGCCAACGCGCGCCGCTGTCGACAAGCAGGGACCTTCCGCGCTCGTGTGGAGCACGGGGGTCCAGCGGCACCCACGCCGCGCCCGCACCGAGCACGCCGAGCACGGCGGTCGGGACGCGGGAATCGCGATCGGCGAGCACGGCGGCCAGCGCCCCGGATTCCGCCCCCCGCTCCAGCAGAGTCCGCGACACGGCATTCGCGCGGACGACCAGCTCGCGGTAGGTGGTGGTGCCGGTGTCGTCGACGAGCGCGGCGGCGTCAGGACGTAGTGCGGCGTGCAGGCGCACCTGCTCCACCACGCCGGTCATGGTCGTCTCGCGCTGGTCACCGTTCCACTCGACCAGCACCCGACTCATCTCGGCGTCGTCGAGGAGTTCGATGTCGCCGAGCCGACGCGCGGGATCGGCGGCCACGGCCGTGAGCAGCCGGACGAGACGCTCCGCGAGCGCGTGCGCTGTCGAGTCGTCGAAAAGGTCCAGCGCGTAGTCGAGGCGGGCGACCATCCCGTCGCCGGAACGCTCGGTGAAGTCGAAGGAGAGGTCGAACTGGGCGGCGAGCGCGCCGACCTGCTCCACGGTGACGTCCAGTCCGGGGAGCGCGAGATTGGCGTCGGTGTTGTTCTGCAGCACCAGAAGCACCTGGAACAGCGGGGTGTGCGCCATCGATCGGGGTGGGTTGACGACCTCGACCAGCCGCTCGAACGGCAGCTCCTGGTGGGCGTAGGCGGCCAGATCCGTCTCGCGGACACGGACGAGCAAGTCGGCGAAGGCGGGATCGCCTGAAGTGTCGGCCCGCAGTACGAGCGTGTTGACGAAGAAGCCGACCAATTCGTCCAACGCGTCGTCGGTGCGGCCCGCGATCGGGGAACCGATCGGGATGTCGGTGCCCGCGCCGAGGCGGGTCAGCAGCGCCGACAGTCCCGCCTGCAGGACCATGAACAGGCTCGCACGGTGTCGCCTCGCCAGGTCGGTGAGGTCGCGGTGCAGGTCGGCCGGGATGTCGAAGAACAGGGTGCCGCCGCGCAGGCTCGCCACCGCCGGTCGCGGCCGGTCGCCGGGCAGTTCCAGCGCTTCGGGCAGTCCGAGCAGCGCAGTGCGCCAGAAGTCGACCTGTTGGGCGATGGCACTGTCCGGTTCGTCCTCGCTCCCCATCACCTCGTGCTGCCACAGGCTGTAGTCCGCGTACTGCACGGGAAGCGGCTCGAAAGTCGGTTCCCGGCCATCCACCCGCGCTTGATAGGCCAGTGAGAAGTCACGCGCGAGCGGAGCCATGGACCAGCCGTCGCCCGCGATGTGGTGCAGCACCAACAGAAGCACGTGCTCGTCGTCTGCGACGCGCAACAGATGTGCTCGTAGCGGCGGGTCCACCGCCAAGTCGAAACCGTCGGCGACGGCGGCACGCGCGTACGGCAGCACCTCGTCCTCGGACACGTCGACGCGCCGGACGGTCGGAGCGCCATGCAGGACGTCCAGCACCACCTGGTGCGGTTCACCGTCGTGTTCCGGAAAGATCGTGCGCAGGCTTTCGTGCCGGGCGACCACGTCGTGCAGGGCCATGCCGAGCGCGTCGGTGTCCAGCGTTCCCCGCAGTCGCAGGGCGACCGGGATCTTGTACGGCGATTCGGCGCCTTCCAGGCGGTTGAGGAACCACAGCCTGCGCTGCCCGTAGGACATCGGGACGCGCTCGGGCCGAGCGTATCGCCGCAACGCCTGCCGGGCGGAACCCGCCTGTCCCAACGCCGGGCCGAGCCCGGCCGGGGTGGGCGCCTCGAAGAGCGCGCGCACGGGGATCTCGACGCCGAACACCGAGCGGATACGACTGACCAGGCGGGTGGCGAGCAGGGAATGCCCGCCGAGTGCGAAGAACCCGTCGTCGATCGTCACCTCGGCCACGCCCAACACCTCGGCGAACAGGCCGCAGAGGATCTCCTCCTCCTGGGTGCGCGGTGCGCGGCCTTCGCTGCCCGCGCCGAGATCGGGGGCGGGCAGCGCGTGGCGGTCGAGCTTCGCGTTCGCGGTGAGAGGCAACGCGTCCAGCCGCACGAACGCCGAGGGCACCATGTACTCGGGCAGGTCGGCGGCGGCGAGGTCGCGCAAGCCCCTCATGTCGGTGATGGACTCGGCGACGAGGTAGGCGACGATCCGCTTGTCCCCCGACCGATCCTCCCGGACGATCACCGCGACCTGGGCGACACCGGGGAAACGGCCGAGGACGGCCTCGATCTCGCCGAGTTCGATGCGGAAGCCGCGGACCTTGACCTGCTCGTCGGCGCGGCCGAGGAACTCCAGGTCGCCGGAGTCGTTCCAGCGCACCAGATCGCCGGTGCGGTACATGCGTTCGCCGGGCGGTCCCGCCGGGTCGGCGACGAACCGTGCGGCCGTCAGGTTGGGCAGGCGCAGGTAGCCGCGCGCCAGGCCCGCACCCGCGATGTACAGCTCGCCCGCGACCCCCGGCGGCACGGGCCGCAGGTGTGGGTCGAGAACGTGCACGCGCATGTTGTCCAGCGGACGGCCGATGGGCACCACCGACGACAGGACGTCGTCCGCGCGGACGAGATGGCGCGTGGCGAACGTGGTGGTCTCGGTCGGACCGTAACCGTCACCGAACACGAGGTCGTTGGCTACCTCGAAGATCCGACGCACCGCGGAGGGCGGCACGACATCACCGCCGGACCACACCTCCCGCACCCCGGCGAAGCATTCGGGGTGTTCCTCCGCGAGCTGCCGGAACAGTCCCGCCGTGAGCCACAGACCGGTCACCCGCTCCCGGGTGATCACCCCGGCCAGCTCACGCAGGTCGAGTTCGCCCGCCGGGGCGATGACGAGTTCGCGGCCGGACAGCAGCGGCGCCCACAACTCGTAGGTGGAGGCGTCGAACGCGTGCGGCGAGTGCATCAGGACCCGGTCGTGGTTGTGCCCGTCCCACGCGCTGTCGGCGGCCAGGCTCAACACGTCGTGGTGGGTGACCGCGACGCCCTTCGGTGTGCCGGTGGACCCGGAGGTGTACATGACGTAAGCCAGCGCGCGCGGATGCGAGTCGACGGTGGGGGCGGTCGCTGGCTGGTCGGTGACGTCGTCACCGACATCGATGGTCGGCGCGTCGGGTGCCAGCGCGCGGCTCGCCGCGTCCACCAACAGCATGGCGGCACCCGTGTGCGCCAGGACAGCCTCCAGGCGGGCCTTCGGGCTGCGGCCGTCCAGTGGCACGTAGGCGCCGCCCGCCTTGAGGATCGCCAGTGTCGAGACCACCAGGTCGACCGAGCGTTCCTGGAGGACGGCGACGCGGTCCTCCGGCCGCACGCCTGCGGCGATCAGCCGATGAGCCAGGCGGTTCGCGCGTTCGTCCAGTTCGCGGTAGGTGACGCGGGTGCCGTTGGCGATGAGGGCGGTGTGATCGGGGGTGGCGGCGGACCGCTCGGCGAAGCGGCGCTGCACGCTGCCCTGTGGCCACGGGCGCACCGGTCCGTGCCGTCGTTCCAACAGCGCGCGCTCCTCGTCGAGGAGCACGTCGACCCGGCCGACCAGCCGGTCAGGGTCGGCGATGACCAGGTCGAGCAGGGCGACGAGCCTGCGCGCGATGAGGTCGGCCGCGTCGGGACCAAGCAGGTCCGGACGGTGGTGGAAGTCCAGTCGCAGGCGCTCACCGGGGACGACGATCAACGCCAGCGGGTAGTGCGTAGCGTCTCGCGCTTGCGCGGCGGTAGCTCGCAAGCCGCCCGGGAGTGCGACGGAGTCGGTGTCCAGCGGATAGTTCTCGAACACCACAAGGGTGTCGAACAGCTCGCCGATGCCGGTCTGTTCCTGCACGTCGGTAAGACCGATGTGCTGGTGTGCCATCAGGTCCGCGGCTCGTGCCTGCACTCGGGCGGGCAACGCGCCGATCGACTCCGCCGGATCGAGTGCCACCCGAACGGGCAAGGTGTTGATGAACAGACCGATCATCGACTCGACCCCGGCGACCTCGGGTGGGCGTCCCGCCGTGGTGGCGCCGAACATCACGTCGGTCCGGCCGGTGAGTCGGGCGAGCAACAGCGCCCACATGCCCTGGATCAGCGAGTTGAGCGTGACTCCTTGGTCGCGGGCGCGCGCGGCGAGCGCGGCGGTGGTGTCCGCGGGCAGGTCCAGGGTCAGCGTCTCGGGCAGGGCTGGGGCGCGGCGACCGTGCGGACCGAGCAACGTCGGCTCGGTGATGCCGTCCAACGCCTCCGCCCACGCGGTCAGCGCCGCGTCACGGTCCGCGTTCACGAGCCAGCGCAGGTAGTCCCGGTACTCGCTAACCGGTGGGAGCGGCGAATCAGCGTCGTAGGCGGCGAACAGTTCACGCATGAGCAGCGGCGCGGACCAGCCGTCCAACAAGATGTGGTGGTTGGTCAACACGAGACGGTGACGGCGCTCGCCGAGGCGCAGCACGGTGAAGCGCAACAGCGGCGGGTTCGCCAGGTCGAAACGCGCGCGGTCGGCGTCGAGAACCTCCTGGGCGCGAAGATCGGCGTGCGCGCCCCGCACGTCGATCTCCGTCCACGGGAGCACAACCTCACGCGGAATGAACTGCACAGGCGCTGTGAGGCCGTCCTGGAGGAAGCCCGCCCGCAAGTTCTCGTGGCGGCGCAACAAAGTCTCGGCGGAGCGACGCAGGGCCGCGGTGTTGAGTTCGCCGTCGAGGTCGAGCACCAACTGGACGGTGTAGACGTCCGTGCTCTCGGAGTCGTAGGAGGCGTGGAACAGCAGGCCCCGTTGCAGGCTCGACAGGGGCAGCAGGTCGACGAGATCGCCCGCGTGCGCCTCGACCGCCTCGATTTCGGGCTGTGTCAGGCGAACGAGGGGAACATCCGATGGTGTCCGTCCGCCGCCGCGGAGTCCGGCCAGCAACTCCAAGGCGCGCGTCCACGCGTCGGCCAGTTCATGAACGTCCGATTCGGGAAGCAGGTCACCGGGCCAGGCGAACGACGTGGTGAGGATCGGCCCGTCGACCCCGTCGCGCGTGAGGGCGTCCACGGCGAGGACGTGTGGCACGGGGGTCGCGTTGTCGATGCCGCCGCCGAGCACTCCCGCCTCCGGCGCGGGTGCCCAGTCGGCGGTGCCGGGCGCGGTGAAGCGGCCGAGGTAGTTGAAACCGATCTGTGGCACCGGGAGCGCGGCGAGGACCGGAGCGGTGTCCGGGTTGAGGTGGCGGAGCAGGCCGAAGCCGAGTCCGCTGGGCGCCGACCTGATCTGTTCCTTCACGCTCTTGAGGATTCGAGCCAGCTCGGTACCGCCCGCCCACACGGCGTCCCAGTCGGTGACAGCGGCGTCGAGGCGGACTGGATGTGTCGCGGTGAACCAACCCACTGTGCGGGAAAGGTCGACGCCGGTCAGGCCGTAGGCATCCTCCTCGCGGCCGTGGCCCTCCAGCTCCACCAGAACCGAGCCCCGGCCCCGCCAATCCGCGACGGCGAGCGCGAGCGCGGTGAGCAGCACGTCTTCGACGCCCGCGTGGAAAGCGGCGGGCACGGTCGTCAGCAACGCGGTGGTCAGCGCGGCCGGGAGTTCGACCTCGACACGGCGGCCCACTCCGACGGTGTCACGCCTCGGGTCGAGCGGCCGGTCCGCCAGCGGCGAGTCGCCGCCGTCCAGCATTCGCGTCCAGGCGTCCAGGTCGGTGACGACCTCGGGCTTGGCGGCGAGCGAGACCAGGTTCTCGGCCCAACGCCGCAGCGAGGTTCCAACCGGCGCGAGGTCGACCGGGCGGCCGGTGGCGATGGCCTCCCATGTGGTCGCGAGGTCGTCGGTGAGCACGCGCCACGACACGCCGTCCACGACGAGGTGGTGGGCGACCAGCAAGAGACGGCCTGGATGTGTGCCCGCGTCGAACCACACCGCCTGAACGACAGTGGACGTCTCGGGGTCAAGCCGCTGTGCCGCCGCCGCAGCCTGCTCGGCGATCACCGCACGCGGATCGTCCAAAGTGGACACGTCGATCCGCGTCAGCAGATCGGCCTTCGCCCCGCGTGGACCGGTTTCCAGGTGCCAACGCTCACCTGCCCGAGTCAGCCGCAACCGCAGCGCGTCATGATGGTCCAGCAGGGTGTGCAGCGCGCGGGAAAGGTCTTCCGCCCGGAGGTTCGCCGGAACGCGCAGCAGCATGGACTGGTGGAAGTCGTCAACCGGTCCGCCGCTCTCGCGCAACCAGTTCACGATCGGGGTGAGGGGCACCGGGCCGATACCCGCGTCGGCGGGTTCGGCCACCACCTGCTCGACACCACTGGTCACGGCGGCCAGGCGCTCGACGGTCCGGTGCTCGAAGACCTGCTTCGGCGTCAGCACGACGCCCTCTCGACGGGCGCGGCTGACCAACTGGATCGACACGATGCTGTCGCCGCCCAGCTCGAAGAACGAGTCGGTCACACCGACCGATGGCACGCCCAACACCTCGGCGAAGACCGCGCACAACACTTCCTCGACGTGGTTGGCCGGGGCCCGGCCGGACGCCATCGCGATGTACTGCGGGGCAGGCAATGCGCCACGGTCGACCTTGACGCGGTTCTCGGTCAGCGGCAATTCGTCCAGCAGGACGAACGCGGCAGGAACCAGGTGCTCGGGCAACCGGGCCGACACATGGGCACGCAAGTCCGCGGGGTCCGCCTCATCGGCGGACACGACGTAAGCGACGAGTTGGCGAACACCCGGCTGGTCCTCGCGCGTGATCACCACGGCCTGAGCCACAGACGCGTGTTCGGTGAGCACGGACTCGATCTCGCCCAGTTCGACCCGGAAGCCGCGGATCTTCACCTGGTCGTCAGCGCGCCCGAGGTGTTCCAGAGAGCCGTCCGCACGTCGGCACACCACGTCCCCCGTGCGGTACATCCGCTCCCCCGGCCCACCGAAGGGATCGGCCACGAAACGGCCCGCTGTCAGCGACGGCCGGTCGAGGTAGCCGCGGGCGAGCCCGGCGCCCGACACATACAGTTCGCCCGCCTGTCCGACCGGTGAGGGCAGAAGGTTCGCGTCCAGCACATGCACCCGGGTGTTCCACAGGGGAGTACCGATGAGTGGTGGCGCCCCCGCGGCGAGGGGTTCGCTGAACGTCGCGGCCACCGTGGTCTCGGTCGGGCCGTAGGCGTTGATCATTCGACGACCTGGCGACCAGATGTCGACAAGCTCGGGCGCGCAACTGTCGCCGCCGACGACGAGGGTTCGCAGCGCGGGCAGGTCGATGGGCGGCACAGTCGCCAGTGCGGCAGGCGGGATCAGGGTGTGGGTGATGGCGTGCCGCCGAAGCACCTCGGCCAAGTCGTCGCCGACCAGCGGACCGGGCGGTGGCACCACGAGTGTCGCGGCACCGCGCAACGCCATGCACAGCTCCAGTACGGAGGCGTCGAAGCTCGGCGAGGAGAACTGGAGGACCCGATCGCCCGGACGCACGTCGAAGCGTTCCACTTCGGCGGCCGCGAAGCTCGCGATGCCGGTGTGCGGCACCACGACACCCTTCGGCGTGCCGGTGGACCCGGAGGTGTAGATCACGTACGCGGGATGCGCGGGCAGCAGCGGTGCCAGGCGGTCGGCATCGGTCGGCGTGTGGGCGGGAAGTCCGTCGGTCAGCCCTGGCCAGTCCAGTAGGACGACATTCTCACTGTCCGGCAGGCGATCCGCCATGTCACCCGTGGTCAGGACAGCGCACGGGTGTGCATCGCCGAGCAGGAAAGCGATGCGGTCCGCCGGGTAGGCCGGGTCGATCGGGAGATAAGCGGCCCCGGCCTTGCCGACGGCGAGTGCGGCGATCACGAGATCCGCCGACCTCGGCAACAGCAGTGCGACCATCCGCTCGGGGCCGACCCCTTGGCGGATCAGCAGATGCGCGAGGCGATTGGTCCGCTGGTCCAGCTCGGCATAGGTCAGTTCCACGCCGTCAGCCACCAGCGCCACCGTGTCCGGATACGCGGCGGCGGTGTCCTCCAACAAACCTGGGAGCGTGCGGACGGGAATGTCGCGGGCGGTGTCGTTCCAGGCCCGGGTCTGCTCCCGCTCGCGCTCGTCAAGCAGGTCGACACGCCCCACCGGCACCGTGGAATCGGCGGCCAGGGTGTCCAACAAGCGGCGAAGTCGGTCCAGTACGACGTCCGCGTCGACCACGCCGGGGCGGTGGTCCAGGCGCAAGGTCAGCTCGGCGCCGGGGATGACCACAAGGGTCAGCGGATAGTGCGTGGAGTCCTCACCGCGCACATCCGACATGCGCAGTCCGGTGCCCGCGAGTTCCAGGGCGTCGGGGTCGAGTGGGTAGTTCTCGAACACCACGAGCGTGTCGAACAACTCGCCCGCGCCGTGGGCGCCCTGGATCTCGGCGAGTCCGAGGTGCTGGTGGTCCAGCAGAGCCGTCTGTCCGGTTTGGACATCCGTCAGCAGTCCCGCGAGGACCTGGTCCGATCGGACGCGGACCCGCACCGGAACGGTGTTGATGAACAGGCCGACCATCGACTCGACGCCAGGCAGATCAGCCGGGCGACCGGAGACGGTGGTGCCGAACACCACGTCATCGCGGCCGGTGTGGCGCGACAGCAGAAGTGCCCATGCGGCCTGCACAACCGTGTTCAGGGTGACTCCGTGGGCGCGCGCGGCGACCTGGAGTCGGTCGGTCAGCTCTTCCGGCAGCGCCAGCACAGTCCGTTCGGCGGCGACCGACACGCGGGCCGGGTCGACCGGCGCCACCAGCGTCGGCTCGTCCAGTCCTGCCAACGCGTCCTGCCACGCGGTGCGGGCGGCGTCCCGATCCTGGCGACCCAACCACAGCAGATAGTCGCGGTAGGGCGTGACGGGCGGCAGTGTCGCGGTGCCACCGCCCGCGGAGTAGGCCGCGAACAGCTCACGCACGACCAGTGGCATCGACCAACCGTCAAGCAGGATGTGGTGGTTGGACACCACGAGCTGGTACCGGTCCACGCCCATCTTCACCGCGGCGAGCCGCAACAGCGGCGGCTTGGCGAGATCGAACCCGGTGGCCCGATCGTCGACGAGCAGCCGCTCCAGTTCAGCACCCTGATCATCCACAGTGGACAGATCAATCTCGCGGAACGGCGTGGGCACCTCCCTGGCGACCACCTGCACGGTCTCGCCGGTCTTGCGCTGGCGGAAACCGGCACGCAGGTTCGCGTGCCTGCGCAGCAGCGCGGCGAAGGACTCGCGCAGCAGCGCGGTGTCCAGCGGCCCGGTCACCGCGAAAGTGAACTGCACGGTGTACACACCGGAGACCTGAGCGTCATAGAGGGTGTGGAAAAGCATGCCCTCCTGCAGCGGAGTGAGCGGCAGAACATCCTCGACGCGCGATTGCCTCACAGCGACATTCCCCATTCGGTGTCCAAGTCGTCTTCGAACTCGTCGATCTCGTCCTGTGCGAGTGAGGCGAGGGTCAGGTCGGACGGACTGTGGCCGCCCGCGTCCGGATGCGCGGCGTGCGCCACCAGTACCCGCAGCGCTCGCTCGAAGTCCGCGACGAGCGCGGCGATCTCCTCGGGTGACGACACGGCGGCGGGCCACGCCCAGTCCACGACGAGCCGTGGCCCGTCGACACCGTCCAGGGTCACGGCGTTGATCTCGATCGCGTGGGCCGGACGGGCATCCGGGTCGGCGCCGCCACCGAGACCGTCGCCCTCCGGCGCTTGGGCCCACTCCACCAGATCTGGTGTTGGGAGCCTGCCCAGATAGTTGAAGCCGATGCCCGGCACCGGCAGCGCGGCCAACGTGGGCGCGGTCT
>JALZNB010000194.1 GCA_030857905.1 Actinomycetota bacterium | reverse complement strand
GTGTGCACGACACGATGGGAATCGTCATCTTCCCGACTGGTGAAAGCCTCGGCGCGGGAGCCATCGGCGGCGGTGACGATGACGGCGTCACGTTCGTCATGGGTAACCGGGTCGAACGCGAGTCCCTGCCAGAGAGCCTGAACCGCGTGCAGTTGCAGTTGGAGCAAGAACCGGAACCCATCATCGTCGACCGGAACCTGTCCGGGGTCGAGATGGGTGACACCACGACTCACCGTTCCGCGTAGAGCGGTCCGGGTGTGCTCGTGGGGCCGGTGGGGGTCGTCGACGTTCGGCCGCAACCACATGAAGTGCCCCCCAATGGGCAGGATCAGGCCGATCACCTCGTCATCCTCGTCCTTTCTGGACAGCAGGCAGAGCGTGCCTCCCGCGAGGTCACCGCGCAGATTGACGAGAATCTTCCCTCCTGGGTCGAGTTGCCGGGCCCAGGAGATCGGGATCTCGGAGACCGCCGCGGTGGCGATGATCCGGTCGTAGGGGCCGTGCACGGCGGCTCCGGTCGTGCCGTCGCCCGTGAGCGGTGTCGGGGCGTAATCGAGTTGGGCGAGGCGATGGGACAGCAGGGCCGCGTTGTACCCGGTTCCGGTGCCGATCTCCAGGACCCGCATGCCATCGTCGAGGTCCAGAGCCTCCAGCATCCGGGCCATCAGTGAGGGGATCGTCGACGAACTGGTCTGCACCCTCAACGGTTCACCCGAGGGCAGCACATGCCCGGCCGCATGAGGTTTATCTTGTGTGACCAGGGATTCGTCGGAGTAGACCGCGCAGAGCCACTCCTGCCTGCCCGTCGAGTCACCGTCGGAGAGCAGGCGGTAACCGTCCGGTCCAGTAATGATGATCTCGGGGGTGAACAGATGCCGGGGTGTGGCGAGGAATGCCTCGACCCATTCTCGGCCTCGCAGATGGCCTTGGTCGACCAAGACCGCGACAAGAGCGGCGAGCTTGGGTTTCCAATCGGTGATCATGCGGCGTCTCCGGCGAGCCGCCGGGCGATGGCGTCGGCGATGCCGGAGGGCGTCTCGACCGCTTCATAGGACAGGGCGGGGTAGTCGGCTCTCCAGTCCACGTAGGACTTGTCCGAGCCCGCGTGGATCGCGACGGCGAAACACTCTCGCTCAACCGCGACCAGGCGAATGTCTTGGCTTTTGGGGATGAACGCCTCGAATTGGCAGGGGCTCAGCGCGATGGAGTCGTCGTCGATGTCGCCTGCCTCGATCAAGGTCGCGTAGACCAGCTTCACCTGGTCGTCTTCATAGAGGAACGCGGATGTCAGTGGCTTGTAGAGCACTGTGCCGAATCGGGTGGCGAACTGGCGGGCTTCGACCCCGGACGAGGTGATCAGCGTGGGTGGGACCACGAATCCGGCCTCGATGGCGGCGCGCAACCGGGTCGGCTTCAGCTCGGCTTCGGCGATGCGGGAGGGATGGTTGACGAAGGGAACGGGCAAACAGGAGATCAGCCCGCCCATGCCCTGACGGGCCTCGGCAACCGCGAACCGTCGCTGCCGCTCGCTGAGGTGAACGGGTAGACGGAAATTGGTCGGCCGCCGCCAGTAGACGGCCTTGATGTCGGCCAGCGGCAGGTCACGCTGCCCGTCGGACAGCCATCCCGCCCAGTCTGGGCCTGGGCCGGAAGCGATGAATGACAGTTTTCGGGGAAGTCGCCCAAGTCCATCCGCGCGTAATCGTGTCCGCGCGCCTTCAGCGCGCCGCACACCCTGGCAGCGGTGTCGTCGTCGTGCGCGGTGAGGACCAGGACGACCACGGTCAGTCTTCCCTTTCCTTCCGCACGTCATCTTGGACGGTCACGACCTTGCCGTCCTGACTGAACTGCGTGCCCTCCTTCACCGATGGCGGGCATCCTGAGACTCCTTCGATCGTGACTCTAAGCATCCGCTTGATCACTCTCGCGTATCAGGATGAGGGACGGAAGCGTCCGACGTCAACCGCGCAAGGGTTCGCACCCCATTCACGGTGCGCCAATGAGCGGGAGTGCGGTTGGCTCTCCGCACCACCCGCCTCAGTCAGCTCTGCGAGTTCATCCCGACGGTCAACGCGGCTGCGACGCCCCGGTCATTCGGGCGAGATATTCAGCGGTTGACCACTGAATTGGTCAGCGTGCCCAGGCCGTCGATGGAGATCGAGACCGTCTGACCGGAGGTGATCGGGCCGACGCCCGACGGGGTGCCGGTGAGAATGACGTCACCGGGGAGCAGGGTCATGATCCGGGAGATCCATTCCACTATGGACGGAACGTCGTGCAGGAGCAGCGAGGTGCGGGAGTCCTGCTTGAGTTGACCGTCCACTGTGGTCTTGATGGCAAGGTCGTCCGGGGTCGTCGCGGTCTCGATCCAGGGGCCGAGGGGGCAGAAGGTGTCGTGGCCCTTGGCTCGGGTCCACTGGCCGTCCTGTTGTTGTTGGTCGCGGGCGGTGACGTCGTTGGCGATGGTGTAGCCGAGGATGACGTCTTTCGCCCGGGAGGCGGGCACATCGCGGCAGGGGGTGCCGATGACGATGGCCAGTTCGCCCTCGAAGTCCACGTGGGACGAGTCCTTGGGGAGTTTGATCGCGGCGCCGGGCCCGATGACCGTCGTGGACGGCTTCATGAAGATAACCGGGGTCGCGGGCGCCTGGCCACCCATCTCCTCGACGTGGTCGGCGTAGTTCTTGCCAACGCAGACGATCTTGCTGGGCAGGATGGGCGCCAGCACCCTGGTGTCGGCCAGCGGCCAGCGGCGGCCGGTGAAGGTGGGGTTGCCGAACGGGTGCTCCGCGATCTCCGCGGCGACCTCGTCACCACCATCTCCTTCGACAGAGACGAACGCGACACCATCTGGATGGGCAATACGGGCGATACGCACTCGTACACCCTAGAACCAGGGCCTTGACGGCCGATCGGCGCCGTACTTGACATGCTGACATTCTATGCAAATATTGTCAGTATGTCGGACGAGCGGCTCACGCTGATCCTGGACGCTGCCTACACGTGCTTCACCCACCACGGGGTGCGGCGCACGACCATGGACGACATCGCCAGGCAAGCGGGCATGTCCCGGCCGAGCGTCTACCACCACGTGCGCAACAAGGAGGACGCGTTCCGGCGTCTCACCACGCGTCTGCTCGACACCGCACTGGCGGGCGCCCGGTCGGCGGTCGAGGTGCCGGGAGGGCTGGAGGTCCGGCTCGCCGGCGTGCTGGAGGCGAAACTCGGGTTGGCCGTGACGCTCTGGCAGGACAGCCCCGCGCACGCGGCCGAGCTGTTGGGCATCGACGCGCGGCTGTCCGCCGATCAGGTCGACGAGTACAACACCGCCATGCGCGACCTGCTCGCCCGCGCCATCGCCGCCACGCACCCGGATGTGGACGCCACCGACATCGCCGAACTTCTCCTGGCCTTCACCCGCGGCCTGGAAACCGACCTGTCCGACCCCGATGCCCCGGTCCGACGACTGCGCCACGGAGTCGCGCTGTTCGTCGCGGGTCTTGGTCCGACCAACAGCTCCCCGAAGGAAGCACGATGACCACGTCCGTTCTGATCACCGGTACCTCGTCAGGCATCGGCAAGGCAGCGGCTCTGCATTTGGCCCGACGTCCCGAGTTCACCGTCTACGCCAGCGCGCGCCGACCCGAGACACTGGCCGACCTTTCCGAGGCGGGCGCTCGCACCCTGGCCCTGGACGTCATCGACGAGAACTCCATGGCCGCGGCCGTCGCGGCGATCGAGGCCGAACACGGCTCGGTCGGCATCCTGGTCAACAACGCGGGTTACGGCGAGTACGGCACCATCGAGGAGACCGCACTGGACGGGGTTCGCCGCCAGTTCGAGACCAACGTCTTCGGCCTCGCGCGAATGACCCAGCTCGTGCTTCCCGGCATGCGCGCGGCCGGGCGCGGACGCATCATCAACGTCGGCTCCATGGGTGGCAGGCTCGCCTCCCGGTGGGCGGCTACTACCACGCCAGCAAGTACGCGTTGGAGGCGTTGACCGACGCACTGCGTTTCGAGGTCGCGCCGTTCGGGGTCAAGGTCAGCCTGATCGAGCCCGGACTGATCCGCACCTCCTTCGGTGACACCGCCGCCCACACCCTCGCCGTCTCGTCGGCCCCGTCCGGCCCCTATGCCGCGCTGAACACTTCCGCCGATCAGCAGATGGCCCAGTCGTTCGCCTCGAAGACGCTGTCCGCCCCACCCGAGACCGTGGCCAAGGTCATCGGTCGGGCCGCGACGGCCGCCCGACCACGCACCCGCTACCTGGTCACCCCGGCGGCGAAGGCACTGGTCCACATACGGCGTCTGTTCGGCGCCCGCGTGTTCGACGCCTACCTGCGGATGCAGTTCAGAGGCGTCTGAAGGTCACCGCTCGATCGGAGTGAAGCTTTCCTTCGCCAGCAGGTAGGCGGGCAGTGCGTCCTCCGCCTTCGGGGTCAGGACGACGACCACCGTCCGCAGCGGTGTCGCCATGGCGAAAGCGCGGGTCGACGTGGCCGGATCGACGGCCTCGACGCCCTCTCCCATGCCGACATCGGTATCGCGCACCCGGGACTCGGCCAGGTTCTCCCTGGACTTCAGGTACGACTCCAACGCGCCCTTCGCGTCGCCACCGGGTTTGCTGCCGATCAACACCCGGATCGTGCCCAGGGAGGGGTTGTCGATTTCGCAGGCCAGCGCCAGGCCGTCCTCACCGATCTCACCCGGTTGGAAGGCAGGCGACCAGCCCTGGGCCGTGTCGAACGCGATCGGCATCGTGCACACGCCGTCGGTGCCGACGCGCGCGGTGGCGGTGGCCGGGGTCGCGGTGTCGCGCCACACGTCGGTGGCGGTCGTGGTGCCGTCGGGGGACGCGGGGAGGTTCGCCGCTCCCCCGCACGCCGTCGCCAGCATCGCTACCAGGGTGATTCCGATCCAGCGCACGTGTTCCCCAATCGCCTAGCCGACGGACGCCCGGGACCGTACTCGCATGGCCTTGTGCGCGAGAGCGTCGCAGAGGGCCAGCCAACTGGCCTCGACGATGTTGCCGTGCACACCGACCGTGGTCCAGCCGTGCTCGTGGTCTGTGGACTGCACCAACACCCTGGTGACGGCATCGGTGCCGTGTTCGGTTGCATCGCCGCCCGAGGCGAGGATGCGCACCTTGTAGTCGGTCAGCTCGACCGCGTCGAGCCACGGCAGGTGCGGCACCAGTGCCCGACGCAGGGCGGCGTCGAGCGCGTGGACCGGGCCGTTGCCCTCCGCGGTGGCGATGACGCGCTGCCCGGCCACCCGGACCTTCACCGTGGCCTCCGAGACCACGGCCCCGTCGAGTCGGTGATCGAGGATCACCCGATAGGACTCCAACTCGAACGGCGCCCCGGTGTCGTCGCTCCCGAGTTCGGCGCGCAGCAGCAGTTCCAGCGACGCGTCCGCGGCCTCGAACGACCAGCCGCGCGCCTCCAGCTCCTTGACCCGGCGCAGGGCGTTGCCCACGGCCTCGGGCTTGTCGGCGAGGTCGACCCCGAGTTCGTGGCCCTTGAGTTCCAGGCTGGCGCGGCCCGCCATCTCGGTGACCAGCACCCGCATGTCGTTGCCGACGGTCACCGGGTCGATGTGGTTGTAGAGCTCCGGGTCCACCTTGATCGCACTCGCGTGCAGCCCCGCCTTGTGGGCGAAGGCCGAGAACCCGACGTAGGCCTTGTGGGTGTCGGGCGCGATGTTGGCGATCTCCGCCAGGGCATGGGAGACCCTGGTCAACTCGACGAGCGCGGCAGGCGGTAGCACCGGCATGTCGAGCTTGGTCACGAGGTTGCCGATCACGGCGAACAGGTCGGCGTTGCCCGCGCGTTCGCCGTAACCGTTGGCGGTGCACTGGACGTGCGTGACGCCTGCCTGGACAGCGGCGACACTGTTCGCCACCGCACAGGACGTGTCGTCCTGGCAGTGGATGCCGAGCCGGTATCCGGTGCGGGACAACACTTCCCGGACCGTGTCGGCGAGGCCGAGCGGCAGTTGCCCGCCGTTGGTGTCACACAGCACGGCGACGTCCGCGCCCGCCTCCATCGCGGCGGCGAGGACCCGCAGAGCGCAGTCGGGGTCGAAGGCGTAGCCGTCGAAGAAGTGCTCGGCGTCGAGGAACACCCGCCGCCCCTCGCCGACGAGGAAGGACACCGTGTCGCGCACCATCTCGGCCGCCTCGGCGGCGTCGGTGCGCAACGCGCGTTCGATGTGCCTGCGGTCTGACTTCGCCACCAACGTCACCACCGGCGCCTGCGACTCCAACAGCGCCCTGACCTGGGGGTCTTGTGCCGCTGTACTGCCCGCTCGACGGGTGGCGCCGAACGCGACAAGGGCGGCGTGCTTGAGGTCCAGCTCCGTCGCCGCGCGGGCGAAGAACTCGGTGTCCTTGGGCATCGCGCCCGGCCAGCCGCCCTCGATGAAACCGACACCGAGGTCGTCGAGATGGCGGGCGACGGCCAGTTTGTCGGCGACCGAATAGGAGATGCCCTCCCGCTGTGCCCCATCGCGCAGAGTCGTGTCGTAGACGTGAAAAGCGTCGCCGAGCGGCGTTCCGGCTGGAGTCGTGCGGCTCACGAGATGCTCCTGGTCGTCAAGGAAGTTGGCCCTGGGAAACAAAAAAGACCCCTCGCGAATGCGAGAGGTCTGCGCGCTGGGGCGATGTAGCTCGGCTACCCAGCGCGCTTGGCGATAATGACGACGGCGGTCATGTCAGCGATGGTGCCACAGTGGACGGTGCCGTACCAACTCGCGGGCGAATTTTCCCACCTGGTGAACCAAACACGACACTCCGCACGTGCGAAGGGCCACCCCCGTCAACCGGAGATGGCCCTTCGCACGGGAGAAACGCTCAGCTTGTCTTCACGTTGGACGACACCAGCGCGGCGAGCCTGTCACCGATGGCGTGGGTGCCACCGGGTGAGGCGTGGTCGCGCGTGGCCAGGTCGAAGGCGACCGACGCCTCGATGCGTCGGGCCGCTTCCACCTCGCCGAGGTGATCGAGCATCAGCGCCACCGACAGCACCGCGGCCGTCGGGTCGGCGATGCCCTGTCCGGCGATGTCCGGCGCGCTGCCGTGCACCGGCTCGAACATGCTGGGATTGCGGCGGGTGTTGTCGAGGTTGCCACTGGCCGCGAGGCCGATGCCACCGGTGATCGCCGCGGCGAGATCGGTGAGGATGTCGCCGAAGAGGTTGTCGGTGACGATCACGTCGAACCTGGTCGGGTCCGTCACCATGTGGATGGTCGTGGCGTCCACATGCTGGTAGGCGACCGTGACCTCCGGGTGTTGCAGGGAGACCTCCTCCACCACCCGCGACCACAACGAGCCCGCGTGGGTGAGCACGTTCGTCTTGTGGACGAGCGTGAGGTGCTTGCGCGGGCGGGCGGTCGCCCGGCCGAACGCGTCGCGCACCACCCGCTCGACACCGAACGAGGTGTTGACGCTGACCTCGGTGGCGATCTCGTGCGGAGTGTCCTTTCGCAACAGTCCGCCATTGCCCGCGTAGAGCCCTTCCGTACCCTCGCGCACGACGATCATGTCGATCTCGCCGGGATCGATCAGTGGGCTCTTCACCCCGGGATAGAGCCGCGCGGGCCGTAGATTCACGTGATGGTCGAGTTCGAAGCGCAGCCGCAGCAGCAGCCCACGCTCCAGAATCCCGCTGGGCACTGACGGGTCGCCGACGGCGCCGAGCAGGATCGCGTCCTGCTCGCGCAGTTCCCCGAGCACCGACTCCGGCAGCAGCTCCCCGGTCGCGTGCCACCTCGCCGCACCGAGGTCGTAGCGAGTGATCTCCGCGCTCGGAACGACCTCACCGAGTACCTTGAGGGCCTCGGCGATCACTTCCGGCCCGATCCCGTCACCTGGGATCACCGCGAGCCGCATGTACACACCTCCCGGAGTATCGGCCCGAACACAAAGGGCCTACTAGTCGAACGAAGGCTACCGGGAACAGGCCCGTTTACCGCACCGCGCCACCCGACTGGGTGGTTCGGTTGCCCAGAAAACCGGGGGAAATACACGAACGGTGCGCGAAACGGGGGTCAACCACCGTTCCGCGCACCGTCGTGGCGTCTCACCTGTCGGACACGATCAGCCGAAATCGATCGACCGAACGATCTTGGCGCCCACCGACGCGCCGATGGAGTCGAGCACCGAGGAGTCCACCCTGCGGTCGACGCGCAGCAGCATCACCGCGTCGAGGCCCTCGGTGGTCTGGCTGATCTGCGCGGCGTCGATGTTGACCCCGGCCTCGCCGAGCAGGGTGCCGACCGCGCCCATCACACCGGGCCGCTCGGGGTACTCCAACAGCAGGACCGTGCCTTCGGCGCGCAGGTCGAAGTGCCTGCCCTTGACCTCGACGAGCTTCTCCACCTGCCCGAGACCGGACAACGTGCCGCTGACGGTGACCGACGCGCCGTCGGGGTAGACCGCGCGCAGCGTCACCAGGCTGCGGTGGTTGACGCTCTCGGACTCCTTGGTCAGGTCCACGATGACGCCGAGGTCGGCGGCGAGCCGGGGCGCGTTCACGAACGTCACCTGGTCCTCGACGATCCCGGAGAACACCCCGCGCAGCGCGGCGAGCGGCAGGATCGAGACGTCCTCAGTGGACAGCTCCCCCCGGACGAGCACGCTGATCGACGCGGGGGCCTTGCTGCTCAGCGCGGACAACACGGTGCCGAGTTTCTGGGTCAGCGGCAGGTACGGCCGGACCTCGTCGCCGACGACGCCGCCCGCGGCCACGTTGACCGCGTCCGGCACGAACTCGCCGCGCAGCGCCAGCAACACCGACTGGGCGACGTCGGTGCCCGCGCGATCCTGGGCCTCGCCGGTCGAGGCGCCCAGGTGCGGGGTGACGA
>JALZNB010000171.1 GCA_030857905.1 Actinomycetota bacterium | reverse complement strand
ACCCGGACCGGCCCACCGGTTCGTTCTTGTTCCTCGGCCCCACCGGCGTCGGCAAGACCGAGCTGGCCAAGGCGTTGGCGGACTTCCTGTTCGACGACGAGCGGGCGATGATCCGCATCGACATGAGCGAGTACTCCGAGAAGCACTCGGTGGCCAGGCTCGTCGGCGCCCCGCCCGGCTACGTGGGCTACGACCAGGGCGGCCAGCTCACCGAGTCGGTTCGCCGTCGCCCCTACAGCGTCGTGTTGCTCGACGAGGTGGAGAAGGCCCATCCGGACGTGTTCGACGTGTTGTTGCAGGTGCTCGACGACGGCAGGTTGACCGACGGCCAGGGCCGCACGGTCGACTTCCGCAACACGATCCTGGTGCTGACCTCCAACCTCGGTTCCCAGGCGATCACCGACGCCAACCTCGACGACCGAGGCCGCCGCGACGCCGTCATGGCCGTGGTCCAGCGTCACTTCAAGCCGGAATTCCTCAACCGCCTCGATGACGTGGTCGTGTTCCACTCGCTGGCCACCGAGGAGCTCACGGCCATCGTGGACATTCAGATCGGTCGGCTCGCCCGCAGGCTCGCCCAGCGCAGGTTGACCTTGGAGGTGACACCGTCCGCGCGGGACTGGTTGGCGCTCAACGGTTTCGACCCCGTCTACGGTGCCCGGCCGCTGCGCAGGCTGGTGTCGTCGGCCATTGGTGATCACCTGGCGAAGGCGCTGCTGTCCGGCGAAATCCGCGACGGCGACACCGTCGGCGTCGACATCACCGACGACAACAGCGCGCTGTCGGTGACCCGTGCCGACTGACGAACACGCCGAATCGGCGCCCGATGGGGTATGAACCGGGGAATCGGCGAGGTCCACCGCCGCGCCACGCCCCCGTGATCTTGAACTGATGTCGCTGACGACTACGCTGGACGATGTGGGCATTCCCGCGTGGGTCTGGTTCGTCATCGCGGCGGTCGCGTTCATCGCGGGCGGCGCGTTCTTGTTGCGCGATCGCGCGCGCCTGACCTCGCGCAATCGCGAGCGCAGGCGGTGGGCGGCACTGCGGGGTTGGCAGTTCGCCGAGACCGATCATGTGTTGCCGACCCAGTGGGGTGGCGGCGCGATCGCGTACTACGGCGACGGTGTGGCCCGGGACGTGGTCGCGGGCTCCACGTTCACCGCGGACGGCCGCCGCCGGGTCTACGTCTTCGATCTGGAGGCGGGCGGTCGGGTCAACACGGTGATCGCCGCGGTCCAGTGCCGCCGGGTGCATCCCGTCGTGGTCGAGCTGTGGGTGCCGAGCACCCCGTTCCAGCGTGAACACATGCCGGAACTGCTCGGGCCGGTGGGTCAGCGCTATGCCTTCGTCTCCGACATCGGGGCCGCGCGCGCCCTGATCACCCCGGACCTGGTCGACGCCACCGAGGAGATCGGCCAGGACATCGCCGTGGCCTGGATCGAGGACGGATGGGTCCTGGCCGCCGCGCCACCGAACTCCAGTCCGTCGCGGCTGGAGCGGCTGCTGCGCGGCATCGGCGAGATCGCCGACGTCGTCGACCCGTTCGACGCCGAGATCGAACCGGCGGGCGAGCAGCAGCGGGCAACCCCCTCCGAATAGCCGTCCCCGACCGACGCTACGGCCGAGTAGCGTGATCTCATGCCCACCGCGCTCATCACCGGAGCCACCGCCGGAATCGGCGCGGCTTTCGCTCGCAGACTCGCCACTGACGGCTACGACCTCGTGATCGTCGCCCGTACCACCGAGCGGCTCAAGCAGTACGCCGCCGAACTCGGCGACGCCCACGGCGTGAGCGTGCAGACCATGACGGCCGACCTCTCCACGACCCGCGCCCGCAAGCGCGTCGAGGAACGGCTCGCCGACCCGGAGCGGCCCATCGACCTGCTGATCAACAACGCGGGCTTCGGCACGAGAGGCGCGTTCGCCGCCGCCGAGGTGGACTGGTTGCAGAACCAACTGGACGTCAACGTCACCAGCGTCCTCCGGCTCACCAGGGCCGCACTGCCCGGCATGATCGACCGCGGCCACGGTGGAGTGATCAACGTGTCCAGCGTCGCCGGTTTCTTCCCCGCGAGCGGCCCGTCCTACGCCGCCACGAAGGCCTACGTCACCGCCCTGTCCGAGGGCTTGGCCGCCAACCTCGCCGGGACCGGGGTCAGGATCGTGGCGCTGTGCCCCGGATTCACCCACACCGAGTTCCACGACCGCGCGGGCGACGACATGTCCGAGCTGCCCGAGTTCATGTGGCTACAGGCCGATCGGGTCGTCGACGACGCGTTGAACGATCTGCTCCACGGCCGCAGCCGGTCCATTCCGAGCCCCCAGTACAAGGTGCTGGTCGGCTTCGCGAAGATCCTTCCGCGCGGCCTTCTGCGGGCGTTGGAGAAACGCGCCTCGGCGGGGCGCAACCGCGGTTAGACCCCGTCGCGTGCCGAAACCGCAGCCCCGGAGGCGCCTGCCGAGCGGCATGAGAGGCTAACGCCCCGTGCGAACAGCCCCGAGTGTTGACCCGACAGCCAAGGGCGAACTCGCCCGCCTGGTGAGCGAACTCGCCGTCGTCCACGGCCGCGTGACGCTGGCGTCCGGCAAGGAGGCCGACTACTACGTCGACCTGCGCCGGGCCACCCTCCAGCACGCCGCCGCCCCGCTGATCGGCAAGCTGCTGCGCCAACTCACCGCCGACTGGGCCTACGTCGCCGCGGGTGGCCTCACCCTCGGGGCCGACCCGGTCGCGCTGGCGATGATGCACGCCGCCGCGGCCTCCGGCGAGGTACTCGACGCGTTCGTCGTGCGCAAGGACACCAAGAAGTACGGCATGCAACGCCTGATCGAGGGGATCGAGGTGGCGGGCCAGCGCGTACTCGCCGTCGAAGACACCTCCACCACCGGGTCGAGCGTGCTCACAGCCGTCGACGCGCTGGAAGCGGCAGGCGCGATCGTCGTCGGTGTCGTCACCGTCGTCGACCGCGACACCGGCGCCCGCGAGGCGATCGAGGCCCGCGGCCTGCCCTACCGGTATCTGCTCGGCCTCGCCGACTTGGGGCTTTCCGACCACGACTGACCTGGGTTAACGACAAGCCGAACCCCCTTTCTGCCGGGTAACGTGGGCCTTGCCCAACGATCGCCGGTGAGAGTGGGGAGATGGCCGATGGCAGGGGTGTTCGCCACCGCGACCATGGTCGTGCACTTCATCGCGCTCTTATATATCGGGTTCGGTGGTTTCCTGGCGTGGCGATGGCCGAAAACGATCTTCCTGCACGTGTTCTTCGCGGCGTGGGGTCTGGTTGTCAACCTGTTGCCGCTGTCCTGCCCGCTGACCGCGTTGGAGAACTCTTTCCGCAGACGACAGGGCCTGGGTGATCTTCCGGGCGGGTTCAACGAGCACTACATCTACGGGGTGCTTTTCCCCGACGGCTACATTCACTTCGTTGCCGTCCTAGCCGTGGTGGTGTTCAGCGTGTCTTATGTTGGTGCGTACATGTTGTGGCGTGGTCGAAAGAGCGTCGAGTCGGACCTGATGGCCGCCGCCAGGTGACCGGCCCGACCGAGTGGATCTTCGGCGAACCGGTCGGCGTGGGCCCGTGGCCCGGCCCAGCCCCGACTGATCCACATTACGACCCCGAACTGCTCGCCGAGGGCGACACCCGCAACGTCGTCGACGCCTACCGCTACTGGCACCGCGACGCCGTGATCGCCGATCTCGACCCCCGCCGCCACGATTTCCACGTGGCCATCGAGAACTTCCAACACGACCACAACATCGGCACGGTCGTCCGCACCGCCAACGCCTTCCTCGCCCGCGCGGTCCACATCGTCGGCCGCAAACGCTGGAACCGCCGAGGCGCCATGGTCACCGACCGCTACCAACACGTCGATCACCACCCCACAGTGCACTCCCTGCTGGCCTACGCGTCCGCCGAAAACCTGGCCGTGGTCGGCGTCGACAACACCCCCGGCTCCACTCGGGTCGAGGTCACCGCGCTACCCCGCCGCTGCGTGTTGTTGTTCGGCCAGGAAGGCCCAGGACTGTCGGCCGAGGCGCGTGCGGGCGCCGACCTGTTGGTCTCCATCGCCCAATTCGGCTCGACCCGCTCGATCAACGCGGGCGTCGCCGCGGGCGTCGTCATGCACTCCTGGATTCGCGAACACGCCGACTTGTCCCGAGCCTGGTAGTCCTGTCGCGGGAGCGCTTGGCAACCGCGCCAACGCACGACCTGGTGATATCGACCCGCTCGCAGGACATCTTGACCGATCCAGCGGTCACGATGGGTAGGTGACCCGGGGTACGGAGTACGTGGAGGGCGCGGCCGAGCGGTCCCCTCTCCTGTGGGCCGCGCGCGCGGGTGTCGCGGAACGCGCGGTCGAGGCGCGGCATCTACGTAGGGTGTGGGCGCTGCCCGCCACTCGATTGGGGGTCGCGGGCTGGCCGTTGGGCCCGCGTGACCGTCTGCACACCCATTGGAACTACTGGTGGCAAGCGCACCTGCTCGACTGTTTGATCGACGCCCAGAGCCGGTTTCCGACGCCCGCGCGCGAGAAAATGATCAGCAGGCTCATCCGGGGCATCCGGTTGCGCAATTTCGGCAAGTGGACAAACGACTACTACGACGACATCGCCTGGCTTGGCTTGGCCCTGCAACGCGCCTCCGACGAGGTGGGGATCGACGTCGGTGACTCGGTCGCCCAGATCGTCACCCAGTTGCGTG
>JALZNB010000158.1 GCA_030857905.1 Actinomycetota bacterium | reverse complement strand
CCCCTGTATGGCCCAGGCGCAATATTGTCCGGGTTGCTGATGACCACTAGAAAATTTTCGCCGTCTCGCGGATACTGCCATCGTACCGTACCGCCTTGACAAAGGTTTTCACGCTTGGGCACCTCTTCTACATGAGCATTGTGGCCACCCTGTTCAGTCGGAGCCATTGGGTATTCATCGCAACTCGTACCCAAGTAATTCTTCTTGTACCGTTTACTACGACAAGAGGCGGCGCGATTCACATCCTCTCTGGCACGATTCATGGTCAAAATTCCAGGAAGACCCGACTCCCAAGCCTCCTTAATTCCTCGACTGATGAAAGACATTTTCTTCGCGTCGATGACAACGATCTTGAGGTCATCACATTGCTTCTGTTGAATCACCTGCCGCGCCGTACAGTTCTCGACTTTCGACTCATCACCCGAAGAGACCATGATCTGATAGTCGCCCTCCCCGATGATCTTCGTAGCACCAACGACCCCACCGAAGATGCCGATTGCCGTGTCGATCACCATGTCGACACCAAACATCACGCTGACGACCACGATGGCGACCACAGGCAGCAGTAACCCGTTCTTGCTTCGCGTTGCCACGACACCCCCGCATCCATACCTGTCCACGGCAGCGTCACCAATCACCACGACACCGCACGCCACCCTGAGCGTAACGGAAAGTACCGACACAACTACGCGCTTGACTCTCGGGCACCGACGGCGGACAGCCCCGACCGCGCACCTCGATGCCTCCTGATCGAACGAGCAGGTCCCCGCCGCAGATGACCAGCGAGACGCACTCGAGTGAATCACCCTCATAGTCGGTGTGCGTGCGCCGATACTGGTCATATTGATCGAGATCGGAGAACCAGTGTCGGAGCCCATCTTCCGTGGCCTGAACGCGCTGCTGAGCGTGGTGCGCGATCTCATCAATCGACCTCGCTGGTTGGGGTCGGGCGCGAACGAGATTCGAGGAGACCGGGCGTTGCCAATGTTGTGCCTGATCGGCGACACAGCCGGCGATGCCGTGCTCAGCGCGCTGAAGACACGACTAGATCAGGCCGCACCGCACAAAGTTCCCTTCGCCGCAGTGAACGCGACCGAGGCGATCGGGCAGTGTGCCCGACGCTGGGCTGACACAGGGCGTGGAACGCCACTGCTGCCCTTGCTCGACGAACTGCGAGATGTGCTGATGGCCGACAGGTTCGGCCGGAACGCACTCGGCCGATTCCGGCATTACGACCTCGCCGACTGGCTCACCGGCCAACGCCTGCCGCCGGACAGAAGTCGCAACACGCGTGCCATCACGGGCGTACTCCAGCACTGGTACGACGAATCGGACAACCCTGCCGCCTCGCCCGGCACTCTGGAGACGGTCGCGGAATCCATCTGGATGAAGGTCGGCATCGCGCTGTTGATCGCATGGCACCGTCCGCTGCGGTTCCGACTGTGGGTTCGCCGAGTTCCACTGGTCGGACGGGAACCGCGCTGGCTCATGCGTCAACCGTTCATGGTTCCCGGGCACTCCACGCGTTTCACCGGTTTCGCCGAACGCCTGACCGAGGGCAGGCGCGACAAAGAGAATCTCGTGCAGCTCAAGAAGTTGCTCGTCCACGCGTTCCTCCGCGATTTGCGCACCGCCTATCGACCCCGCGGTCTCAGGCCCGCTCGCTGGCGCCGCACGGCCTACGTGGTCGTGCTCCTGGACGGCATCAGCGAGGAGAATGGTGGTTGGGAACTGCTTCGACTGATCAACGATGTCCGCAATGAGTCGGCCGAACACGATCCCCTGCTGGTGGTGGCCGCCGCCGAGGAAAAACCACCCTGCCTCTCAGACGAACGGAGGATACGACCGGTCAGCCAGATCAGGGCCGAACTCGACGACTGGTATCGGGAACTGCCCGCGCGTAGGCAACTGCTACAACCTGACGCCCGATTCCTTGTCAGCAAGCTGCCTGCCCAGGAAGAAATAGGCACAAACCCGCCGACCGACGCCGACGAGTCGGCCTGGTCCACCCTGGGCGCCGTCCACCCTCACAAACCGCCACCGCTGACCAGGAAACCTGTCATCGCGGCCGCGCTGATCGCGGTTCTGCTGGCTACCGTGCTGACAGGAGGTCGTTGGCTGGAAGTACGGTGGAGCAACGAATGCCTACCCAACACAGCTGCGGGAGTAGCCGTTCAATGGCTCGACAAGCAGCGGGAATGCGTCGGTTACAGCGATGACACCACGCATGTGTTCGGCACCGACCCGCGCTTGCGCGCGGGCCAGCTCGCAGTCTTCGAGCACAACGCTTTGGCCAAGCAACTGCACGCCGAGAATCCCCGACGGCCGCTGGTGAGCGTGGTTTACTTCGCCGACCTGAGCCACCCGATCGCCAGCCCCGGATCGGACGCCTCCACCTCCGAGGAATTGGAAGGGCTGCTGATCCGCCAGCGGCAGCAGAATCGCAAGGATCTGACCGAGCCACTGCTCCGAGTGATCGTGGCCAACGGTGGGGACAAGATGGCCGCCGCCCGCATCGTCGTCGACGACCTTCTCGGACCACTGATCCGAGACGACGGCACGGTGCTCGGCGTGATCGGCATGGCGTTGACCGTCGACGCCACCGAAAGTGCCGTTGGCGCGCTCGGTGACCTGGGTGTCCCCGTCGTGGCGACCACATTGACCGGTGAAGCACTGCCCAGAAGATCACCCATCTACTTCCAGCTGGTGCCCGGCAATGATGTCCAGGCCGAATTGGTGGCCGAGTATTCGCGGTATCTCGACAAGTCCGTCACCGTCTACCATCCCCCATTGTCCGACAACTACCTGCGCAGTCTGGTCGAGAATCTGGCGGCCGCCTTGGGCGAAGACGGCGCGGCTCGCCAGTGGGGACGGCAAGTCGGCGAGGTGGACATCGTCTGCGGCCGAGACACCATCGCCTTCTACGCGGGACGGGAAAACGACTTTCCCGGATTCCTCAGAGAGGTCGTGAACAGGTGCAAGAACGAAAGGCCTGTCATCATCGGAGACGACACCGTCACCCGTTTCGTCGCGCAGAGCAACGAACGTCTGCGTGACGAGTTCAACAATGTCACCATCTCCTACGTGTCCCTGGGGAGCAGGATCGTGCTCGCGGGCCGCTCGTGTCGGACTGAGAGCAGTCCAGGGGGCAAAACCGAATCACAGTTTCTCAACACCTTCTGCGCGGGGCACCGTGGAATCAGGGAGGCTACGACTGGCAACAGCGCCACTGCGGATTTCGCCCGCAGACTGGCAGAATCCGGCGATTACCTCCCGTGGCCGGGAGAACGAATCGGTTTGGCCTACGACGCGGGTGGGCTGTTCATCGATGCGGTGCGCCGTAATCAGAACCGCATGCGTGTGGCAAGTCCAGGCACGGTGACACCGTCCGAGACCACAGACTACCGCCCGCATCGGGCCACGATCGCTCAAGAGCTGCGCGAGCCGAGTGCCTTTGAAGGCGCCTCGGGCCCGTTCACATTCGACAAGTCACGTACCGCGGTCGCCCGCCCGCTGGCAATCCTGACGATCGACAACATTCACGATCTTGACGAAGTACCGACATGCTCATACGAGATCAGCATGCAGATCGACAACCGACCCTCTCGCCCTTGGGGCACCGCTCAGTGCTGAATCTCAGGGCAATACCACGGTTCGAACAGCAGGGCTAATCGTGGACAACCGAGGGACGCTTGCCTGTAGACAAGAACTCGTGCAACCCGGACCGGACATCGGCGATGGGCACTTCGGAGTCTGCAGGCACCTCACTGAGATTGCCCATATAAACGCATTCGACGCGGTCATCAGAGTTTCCATTACCTTTGGTTCCGCCACCATCCCGCGCATGGCAATGGATGACCCCCTTGGTCTGACCGAGTCCAATTTCCAGAACCGGCAAGCCGTTGTTGCCATTGATTCCAGCCTGAATCATCACTGGACAACGATGGCGCCCCGTTTCAGCCAAGACACGATCAATCAGCATGCCCAATTCAACCGAATTGCGAACAATAATGGCCGGATCGCCCGGCCCCAGGTCATTTTCCGGATTCTGATCGCACCAAATCGCCAGCTCGACCATCGCCCGCCTCCCCTTGAATGTCTTCCGATAATTCGGGCCGTAGACTGTCATTGAATATTTTTCGGGCAGCATGATCGAAAGAAGCGTGTCACAACCAAATACGCTCGCGCGCGGAACGTTATTGATAGCGATATCGATGTGCTTCTTTCTCGCCTTTATCATACGTGAGACGGCTTTCATCTCCACGTGGGACACCGCTGTCGGCTGGCGATTTGGTGGAATGCCCAGAACCCTGCGAATCTGACGTTCACCAGGCATCCCGAGCAGACGGGACGATTCAGAATGGTTTGCCACGGCGGCAGCCGGGCCACCAGACACCGCGCCGCCGACTGCTCCCACGCCAGCGAGGTAGCGCAGCACGGCTTCTCTCGCCTGGGTGATCAACCGGTATGCGTGCTCGGCTTGTTCTCGCCCCTGCTCCAGCCCTGCCACGGACTGGAGCAGGTCAACCGATCGGGAACCCTCGGCAGTCGTGGCAAGGGCGTCACGAGCCTCACCGAGAACTTCCACGGCTTGGCCCACCTGGGATGAGGGCAACATATCGAGAACACGACGAAGCTCGCCAGCCAATTCCTCGACTGACACGCTTCTCTCACTTATCGACGCTGGTACACAAGCTGGTGATCCGCTGGTCCAGCTCTCGCAGATGGCCTGAACTGGTGCTGCGAGCACGAATCTGGCGTTGCAGCGTGCGAAGCCAGTCGAGAGTGCGGGTGGACTTGATCTGAGAGGCTGTGCGTACGGCGTCGCGCCCGATCGAAGCCGCCTGCTCGTAATCTCCACCAACGAAGTGGGCGGCGGCGAGGTCGGCTTCAATGATGCAGCGGCTGCGAACTCGTCCCGGCGCGTTGGACTCCAGTGCCCGGTTGAGCTGTTGAATGCTCTGCTTGACGTCTCCGATGTCACGCAGGCACCGACCCAGGTCCGCGGCGAACTGGCCCTCCGCGTAGCCGAGAATCGGCGAATCGCCACCAGGGCGGATGCGTTCATAGCACCGTTCGGCCTCGAACATCGCCCGGCGGGTCGCCGAGGCATCGCCGAGCAACGCTTGTCCACGCGCTTCGACCGCGTGCAGTGAGGCCAACAGAGTTGGGGTAGCACCACCATCGGCGACGGTACGACCCGCGCGTGCCAGAGCGAGCGCTTGGCGCGCGTGGCGCAGTCGACTGTCGACGCTCAGCGCGCCCTGCCCAATCAAGACGGTGAGATGGCTCATCCGCACCAACTCGTCGGCAGCGAGGATCCGGTCATCCGCGCTCATAGCCAGGTTGAGGGCCTGGATGTAATAGCGCTGGGCGAGCGAGTGGCGACCAACATCGACGGAGGTGCCAGCGGCCAGATCGGTGAGTTCCGCGACCACGCCGAGCAGAGCTTTGCCGGTTTTCTCCGAGTAGGTGCCGTGGATGACCGTATTCGCCTCGCGATGCAGCACCTGCACGATCTGTCCATGGACTCGGCCCGAGCCGTACTGATGATCGAGCCTTCTGAGATGGGCGATGTGCTCGGTGATGATCTCCACGTCTGGCATTCCGATGCGCCTGCCCGCCACCCGAGCAGTGCTCTCAACGGGCGGCATAGTCAGCGCGAACAACGCGGGCTCGGAAAAAGCCGCCGCCGTGAACACAGAACCCAGCAGAAAGTTACGCCTGTCCATATCACGCCCCGACAGCTCGACAACCGTACGGACTGTGCCTTCCACCGTGCCCGAACACCGCAATCCGTCATACCGGTCATCGGATACCGGTGCCCGGTCGGCGAATCCGCAATCGACAACGCTGATCTCGCGGTGCAGGCGTCCCGACAACACCGTGGCGACGAGGCGGGGCTGGGCTTGACCCGCTTTGACGGACATCCGAGATCAGGGGACGCATGTCCCCGAAGGGATGTCCCATCATGGAACCCATGGGCAGCAAGAAGCGGCGACCTCGTCGGTCGTTCACCCCGGAGTTCAAG
>JALZNB010000150.1 GCA_030857905.1 Actinomycetota bacterium | reverse complement strand
GGGGAAGGTGCTGTCCTTCCCCCACGCGATTACTCACCCTTGACGCAGTCGCGTCATCTCATCGATCTCGGCTCGCTGGGCGTCGATGATCCGTTGGGCGAGTTTCCTCGCCTCGGGGTCACCGCCCTTGGCGAGTTCGGCGGTGGCCATGGTGACCGCGCCCTGGTGATGTTCGATCATCATGTCGAGCCACCGGCGATCGAAGTCGGGCCCGGTGGCCTTCTCCAGCGCGGTCATGTCCTCGGCCTTCATCATGCCGGGCATGTCGTGGCCGCCGTGCCCACCGCCGTCTCCCTCGTCCGCGGGCGGAACGTCGGCACCCCACTGTTCCAGCCACGTCCGCATCTGCTGGATCTCGGGGTCCTGCGCCTGCTCGATTCGCTGGGCGAGGTCGATGACCTGGGGATTGGTGCTGCGGCTCGGCGCCATCTTCGCCATGCCGAGGGCTTGGGCGTGGTGCGGGATCATGTCCTGGGCGAAAGACACGTCCTGATCGTTGTGGCCTGCCGCGGAACTGGTCGTGGTGGTGTTGCCGGTCTGTGTGCCGCGGTCGGGTTCCTGGCCGCCGCATGCGGTGAGCAAGGCGGCTACCGCGACGGCGAGTACGCCGACGCGCGAGCGTGACAAAGCCATGGTCCTGGTGTCCTTTCGGGTGAGGTCTATCCGCGTGTTCGCCGAACGCGGGAACTCACAGCCGAAGAACACACACCGTGGACAGAAGTAGCCGCCCCCAGGGCGGAGGAGGCCCAGGAGACGGACAGGCGAGGCGAGTCGTGCGCGGCAGGCGAACCCGCCTCACGACGGTCCGCGGCAACAGCGCGAGCACCATGATCGAGGCAAGGCTGGTGACGATGGCCATGCACAGGTGCAACAGGTCATGCGTCGAGTGCTGTGGGCTCTCACTCGGCTCTGTCCGATCATGCCCGGAGCCGCCATGCGCGGTCTGACCGATCGACACCTCGGGCGTCTGTCCGGACCCGATCGTGAGGTGATGCATCCCGACCACACCGAACGCGACGATCAACAGCAGCAGCCATCGCAGCGACTCCCGCCGAACCGTCACACCCACGGTCACCACCTTAACCAGCCGCCGCGTGGGGTGATCCGCACAGCCCACGCGAATCGCGAAAACCGCCGTGAGTCCAGGCCCGGATCAGCCACTCCCGGGGTGCAGCGCGGACATCGTGACGGTCACCAGCCGACGCACCGCGGCCTTCGTCGGCAGGTCCACCGCCGCGCCGAGGGCGTGCAGACAGTAGGTCGCGAGTTCCTCCGGCGCCACGTCATCGCGAAGGACGCCCGCTTTCGCGCCTTCGGCGAGCAGGTCGCGAACGAAGTCGACAAGGTGCGCCCGCGCGTGCGCGACGTGGGCACCGCGGTGCAGTATCGCGGAGAGTTCGGTGCCGTGATGCTCGAAGGAGATCAGCGCGTAGGTGAGGAGCACCGCGGCCACCCGCTCACCCGCGTCACCGGTGTTGTCCCGGGCCAGCGCGAGCTGTTCGAGGTGGCGAGCGACCTGCCGTTCGTGCCAGGCCAACAGGATGGCCTGGACATCGGGAAAATACTTGTACAGCGTCGCGCGCCCGATCCCGGTGGTCTCCGCGATCCGGGACATCGTCACCCCGGTCACCCCGTGCTCGGCCACCAGTGCGGCCGCCGAGTCCAGCGTCGCCTCGCGCACCGCGAGCCGATGCGCGTCGATCGTCTCGGTCCAGAGCCTGGGCACCCGTCCACCCTATAGCTCGACGGGTGACAGACAACATGGTTCAATGGCGACACATTGTCTCGCAAAACCAGGGGAGCTCTCATGTCGGATTCGGCCACCGAACGCGGACGCGCCCGCAGGCCACTGTGGGTGACGGTGTTCCTCGTGCTCGCCGTCGTCGTAGCGCTGCTGTTCGTGGTTCTGCTCATCGTGGGTGATCATGGGCCGGGCAGGCATTCCTCAAGCGACGGTGTCGTCGTGCTGTCGTCGGCTGTGTTCCGGTGACGCTGTGGATACGCAAGGCCGTCCTGACCACTCACGTCGTCTCGTCGGTCGGGTGGCTGGGTGCCGTCGCCGCGATGTTCATCCTCGCGATCTCGACGCTGGGCGCCGACAACGCCGAGCTGGCACGCGCGGTGTACCTCGTTGGGGATCGGATGGGCTGGTTTGTCCTGGTGCCGCTGGCTTTTGTGTCACTGGTCACCGGATTGATCGTGTCGTTCACGTCGCGCTGGGGTCTGCTTCGCCATTACTGGGTGTTGATCAAGCTGGGGATCACCGTCGTCGCCACTGTCATCTTGCTGGTGTACACCAAGACTCTCGCCGCGCTCGCGCGCACGGCCGCCGAACCGCATCTGTCCACTGTGGATTCCATGTTCGGGGGGATGTTGTCAGTGGCACTGCACGCCGGTGCCGCGCTGGGGATTCTGCTCGTCGCCACGATCTTGTCGATCTACAAGCCGCGCGGTACGACAAGATTCGGCGGCAGGCTCATCCGATAAGCGTCATGTCGCGATTTCCTTGACCGCTTCCGCGGACCGGGGTGAGGCGAGGCTCGCTTGCGCCTTCGCGAGGTAGTGGTCGACAAGGTCGGTGTCGGGCTGGCCCGCACGCAGTTGTTTCGCCCGTTCGAGCCGGGGCAGCGCGACCCGGGCGCACGCGCGGGCGTCGAGAGGATGCCGTTTCCCGTCCCGCAGCAAGCCTGCCACCTCGGAATCGACGAGCGCCGCCGGCCCGAGGTGTTGCAGGCACCGTGCTTCGCCTTGCTCGTCGCCGATTTCGAGGAACAGGTCGTAAGCGCGCTCCCACGACCGCACGGCGGCCAGAGGTCCGTCCAGTTGCGACAATGCGACACCCTGCAGCTCGATGGCGTGGGCGGTGCACCCCTTGTCGCCGCCATCGGCCGCGAATCGTTCGGCGATACGGGCGTGTCGCAACGCGCGCTTGGGCTTGTCGTTGCGCAAGTGGAGCACGCTGAGGTTGATCTCGACGATGCGACGCGACCGATGCGGTGGTTTCGTCCGGCGCGCGATCCGGGTGAGGTCGTCCCGCGCCGCCGTCATCGCCTCGGTGTCCGAGTTCGCGATGGCGAGCAGAGCGCGTTCCACGTGCTCGCGCAGCTCCAGGTCGTTCCGCAGTGCCGGGTCGGCCAGCGACCTGCGGTCGGCCGCGGTGTTGAGCAGGCTGTACGCCTCACCCGCGTTGCCCATCATCCGGTGCGCGGCGGCCTTGCGGATGGCGGCCAGCGCGGCGAGGTCGTCCCGGTTCGCCAGATTCGCCAAGTCGGCGAGGGACTGGCTGACCGTCAGCAGACCCTTCGCCTGCTGCTCCCGCATGTACCACTCGTCGAGCACGTCCGCGATCCGCGCGAGGTCGTCGATGGTCATCGCCAGCAACCGGGGATCGTGGTAGGTCTGCTCGTTGAACAACGGCCACAGCGAGCGTTCGGCGTTCTGGAACCAGCGCTCCGCGGCTTTGCTCCGCGGCCCGGAGCGCAGTGTGACGAGCCACTCCTCGGTGACCCGCACGGCGTAACGCACCAGCGCCGACACCGCCTCGCGGGCGTAGGTGACCCGATCGGTGTCGCCCTGGATGACCGCCGCCCGGATCTCGGAGGGCATCCGATAACCGTCGTCGGTCTCCCGAACGAGGTTGCGGACCCGGAGTTCGGTCAGCGGCTTGGGATTGACCGCGGCAACGCTCCCGCGGTGCTCGGCGAGCACACCCGCGATGGCGAAGCTGCTCAACCCGGTCACCGGGAGTTCGGCGAGGCCGTGCAGCAACCAGGCCGCGTCCGCGGACAGGCCGTCCTTGGTCTTGTCCAGCATCGTGGCCCAGAGCCGCTCCAGCACACCGTCCACCCTGCCGTCGGACCGCAACGCGGCGACCAGCCCCTCGACCGTCACCAGGCTGTCGCGCCTGCCTACCTCGCGGGCGAGCGACCTGACTGTGCCGGGGCGCCCCCAGCAGGCCCTGAGCAACTCGTCGAGCCGTCCGCGCTCACGGAGGTGGCGCGGCCAGTCCAGCTTCGACTCCGAGGCGTTCAACTCCGCGTCCCAGATCGCCCGCATGCCCTTGATGTCCAACTCGCCGACCCGAACCGTGTGCGCGCACACCTCGCCGATCGCCGACTCGCCCGCGACCACGAGGACGGGTCCCCCGGCGGGCCACTCGTCGATGAGCCAGCCGACCTGTTCCGGTGTGGAGA
>JALZNB010000134.1 GCA_030857905.1 Actinomycetota bacterium | reverse complement strand
GGCGTCGTCCGCGCGAACACCGAGTAGACCTCGGCCTCCGGGGCGTTCGAGATGTAGACCTTCTCACCGTTGAGCAGGTAGCCGTCCTCGGTGGGCGTGGCCGCCAGCGCGAGCGCCGCCGCGTCCGATCCCGCCTCCGGTTCGGTGAGCGCGAAGCCGACCGCGACGGCTCCGTCGGCGATCCGGGGAATCCAGTGCTCGATCACCGGCGGAGTCCCGCCGAGCAGAATCGGGTACGCGCCGAGACCCTGCAACGCGAATGTCGTCTCGGCCTCGGTGCAGTACCTGGCCAGCCCCTCCCGGATGACGCACAGGTCCGTGGCCGATGTGGGCGTGTAGCCGCGGTCGGTGCGTTGGAAGATGCGGTCGAGCAGTCCGTTCGCGGCGAGCGCCGAGAGCAGCGGCCGGTTGATGCGGCCGGGTTCGCCGACGTCGGCCAGCTTGCGCAGCGGACCCGCGGCCAGCGCCTCCGTGCGCAACTTGAGTTCGGCGTGTTCCGCCGAGAGGCCCCTCACCGAGTCACCACCGCGACACCGACCAACTCGATCAGCGCGGCCGGATCGAACAGCTCGGCCACCCCGAGCAGGGCGATCGCCGGATAGTGCCGGTCGAAGTGCTTGCGCCACAACGGACCCAGCTCGGCCAGTGCCGAACGGTAGGCGGGCACATCGGTCACGTAGATCATCAACGACACCAGGTGCCTGGGTTCACCGCCCGCCGCGCCGAGCGCGGCCACCACGTTGGCGGCGGCGACGTCGAACTGTTCGGCGATCGTGTCCCCGACGATCGCGCCGTCCCGGTCCTGCGCGGTCTGACCGCCCAGGTGGACCGTGTGGCCCGGCGCGGCGACCACGGCGTGCGCGTACCCGACCGGGGCGGCCAGTTCCGGTGCGGTGACAAGGAGGTGTGGTGTCGGGGTCACTGTCCACTCCAGACCGGTCGACGGCCTTCCGACCAGGCCGCGAGGAACTCGGCGTGGTCGTCGCTGCGCATGAGCAGGGCCTGGGTGATGGCTTCGAGCTCGACGGCGCTGCCGAGGTCCATGTCGAGTTCGCGGGTCAGCAGCACCTTCGTCGCGGAATAGGCGAACGCGGGGCCGTCGGCGAGTGTGCGGGCCAGCGTGTCCGTCGCCGCGGCCAGGTCGCCGTCGGGCACGACCTGGGTCGCCAGCCCGATCCGGTCCGCCTTGTCCGCATCGATGGTGTCGCCGAGGATGAGCAACTCGGTGGCCCGGCCGAGGCCGACGATCCGGGGCAGCAGGTAGGCCGAGCCCATGTCGGCGCCCGCGAGCCCGACCTTGGTGAACAGGAACGCGAATTTCGCCGACTTGGCGAGCAGCCGGAAGTCGCTGGCCAACGCCAGCACCGAGCCCGCGCCCGCGGCGACCCCGTTGACCGAGGCGATCACCGGCAGCGGGCACTCGCGCAACGCCTTGACCACCGCGCCCGTCATCCGGGTGAACTCCAGCAACCGCGCGGGTTTCATCTTCCGCAGCTCGCCGATGATCTCATCGACATCGCCGCCGGAACAGAACCCGCGCCCCTCGCCGCGCAGGACCAACACCCGAACGTCACCCCGTTGCGGCAGTTCGGCGAGAAGATCGCGCAAGTCGGCGTAGACGTCGAAAGTGAGGGCGTTCAGCTTCTCCGGCCGGTTCAACGTCACGGTCGCGACCCCGTTGACGACCGCGAAACCGAAGTGCGCCCAGGTGGTGGTGAGAGCGGGTGACGCCCGAAACGGACTCATGGGATTCCTCCTCCATCGAGCACCAGTGTCTGTCCATTGATCGCGCCCGCGCGTGGTGCGGCCAAGAACGCTACCGCGAAGGCGACCTCTTCGACGTCCAGCAATCGGCCCAGTGGCGACGACCCGGTGAGCGCGGCCTCGGCCTCCCCGAGACCCAGTCCGGTCTTGGCGGCGATCCGGTTGACCGATTCGGTGGTCATGTCGGTGCGGACATAGCCGGGGCACACCGCGTTCGCCGTCACCCCGGTGCCTGTTACCTCGGCGGCGACCGCCCGCATCAGGCCGACGGCCGCGTGCTTCGAGGCGGTGTACCCGGCGGTGTAACGGAAACCCGCCTTGCCCGCCACCGAGGCGACAGTGACGACCCGACCACTGTCCCTTTCAATCATGGAGGGCAGAACCGCTCTGGTGCAGAGGAAGGCGCCGAACGCGTTGACGTCCATTTGGGATCGCCATTGTTCGACTGTGGTCCGCGAAAGCGGAGCGCTGCTGGACACGCCCGCGTTGTTCACCAACACATCCACCGGTCCGACGTCGGCGAACCACGCGGTGACCGCGGCCTCGTCGGTGACGTCCAACTCGGTGCGGCCAATCGCGAAGACGTCGTCTCCCTCGGCGCGAAACATCTCGGCGACGGCCGCGCCGATGCCTCGGGTGCCGCCGGTCACCACGACCCGCCGCCTCACCCGGTCACGTCCATCGAACGTAGTGCGCGCCGGTTGAGTTTGCCGTTCACGGTGCGGGGCAACGCTTCCACGAAGATCACCCGGTCCGGTGTCTTGTGCGGTGACAGGCGTTCGCGGACATAGGCGCGCAACTCGTCCGAGCTGAGATCGGCCTGGCTGACGACGAAGGCGTAGGACCGTGTGAGTCCGTCAATCTCGTGCCCGAGCACCGCACACTCGACGACCTGTGGGTGACCGATGAGGCAATGCTCGATCTCGGCGGGCGCCACCCACACCCCGCTCACCTTGAGCAGGTCGTCCGCACGTCCCCGGTAGTGGAAACTCCCGTCGGGATCACGACTGAACAAGTCTCCTGTGTGGACAGTGTCATCACGGGGGAATGTCTGCGATGACTTCGTTTCGTCGCCGTGGTAACGAAGGGCGGCGGTCGCTCCGGTCACCTCCAACGTGCCGATCTCACTGTCGGCGACCGTCTCCCCATCTTCGTCCACAACGGTCGCGGTATAGCCAGGAACCAGGACGCCGACGCTGCTGGTGTGCGGTTCGCCCGGCCGGTTGGAAATGTAGATGTGGTATGCCTCGGAGGACCCGATCCCGTCGATCACCTCAACCCCGAACGCCTCGTCCCACTTGCGGCGCAACTCGGCGGGCAGCGCCTCACCGGCCGACGTGCACAGCCGCAGGCAGCTCAGATCCTGCTTGCCTGCGGAGGGATGGGCCACCATCGCGCTCATCATGGTCGGCACGTTCACCAGCACGGTCGGGCGATGCTCGGCGATCAGGTCGAAGATCCGCTCTGGAGTGCTGCGGTCGGCGAACACGACTCCCGCGGCGCCGACACCGAACGGGTAGAGCGCGGCCAGATCGCGGGCGTAACCGAAGAACAGCTTGGGGACGGGCAGGATCACGTCGTCCGCGTCGATGCCGAGCACGCCTCTCGCGTACCAGTCGTGGCTCAGAACCGGACTGCGATTGCTGTGCACACAGGCTTTGGGGGCACCGGTACTGCCGGTGGTGAACTTCCAGACAGCCTCGTCGTCGCGCCGGGTGGGTGCCGCTGCCAGCTCCGGTGACGCCGAGGCGACCATGGTCGTGAAGTCGTGCTCGTTGGGCCGAAGGTCCGCCGCGTTGACGACCAGCACCGCGCGACCGGCCGTGTCGGCTTCGCGGAGACGGTCGAGGGTCACCGGATCGGCGATGACCACGCGGGCGTCGGTGTAGGTGAGGAAGTGGGCGTAATCCTTGGCGGTGAGGAACGTGTAGACCTCGGCGGTGACGGCACCGATCTTCTGTGCCGCATACCACGCGGCCACGAACTCGACGCTGTCGGACAGCGCGAGCAGGACCCGATCTCCTTGCCGTACACCGAGGTCACGCAGTACGTTGCCGATTCGATTGGTGAGCGCGGCCAGTTCGCCGTAGGTCGTCCGCCCGTGGGGCCCCACCAGTGCGGCGCGCTCACCCTTGCCGTCGGCCACCGCGGAGTCGAGGAAGTAGGTCGTCAGGTTGAGCTGGTCTGGCAGGTCGTCGTAGCGGAGCACTGCCCTTCCTCTCAGGCCGTCTGGTGCCGGATCAGGTCGATCAACAGGTCCGTGAGCGTGTCGAAAGTGGACTGTCCCTCTTCGGGCGTCGCCTCGGCAGGGGAGCCGCAGTAGGCGCGATCCATGCCCATCGCCGGGAAGTCGGTCGCACCGGAACGCATCGCGGTCGGCATGTCGACGGTCAGCCCAGGGAGTTCGCGCATGGTGTCGACGTCGACCAGCTCGGGGTGATCGGCCAGCACGAGCGAGGTCTCGTACTGGCCCGCGTGACACGAACCGGACTGGAACTCGGGTGTGAGGCGGGCGGCCGTGGCCCGGCGCAGCAGGTTCAGGTAACCGGTCTTAATGCCGCGTCCGGCGAGCGTGTCGACCGCGCGCAGCAAGGTCGTCACCTGGGCGGGCTCGAAGTGGTTGTTGACGATCACCACGTGCGCAAACCCTTGCGCGGCGAGTGAGGCGCAGATGTCGACCACGGCGTCGTGCACAGTGGACTCCGACACGCCCACCGCACCCGCGAACGCGGCCCCGTAGTGGGTCACGCCGTAGGGGAGCGGCGGCAAGATCAACGCGCGCACCCGGGGGTCATCGGCGAGCCGCTCGGCCGCGCGCACACACATGCCCATCGAGATGATCGGATCGGTCGACAGCGGCGCGTGCGGGCCGTGCGGCTCGATCGCGCCCACCGGCAGCAGCAGGACCGGCGTCCACGCCGCCGCACGCAGCGCGGCGGCCCCCGGCGAGGTGAGATCGGCGAAGTACACGCTCATCCCAGCACCACCGCCTCCACCGCCGACGGTTCCAGATCGAGCAGACACAGGTCGGCGCGACCCGCGGCGACGATCGTGTTCACCTCGTCCGGTCGGGTCAGGTAGCCGCCGACGAGCGTCGGCACGCCCGCTTCGTTGCGCACTCGATCCGACAGCGTGGTGAGGTAGCCACGGTGGTACTTCGGGCGGGTGTGCGTGACGGTCTGGCCCGCCCGGATGTGCACGAGGTCGACACCGCGATCTCTCAGCTCCCTGGCGAAGGCGATAGCATCGTCGATTTCGAGACCGCCGCGCGCCCAATCGGTCACCGTCAACCGGACGGCGAGTGCACTCGTCCACACCGACCGCACCGCGTCCACAATCGACAGCGGGAACGCCGGGTCGGGCGGCTGACTGGCCAGTGGCGAGCGGAAACCCGCGAGAAGGTAGCCATCGGCCATGTCGAGTTCCAGCAAGTCGACTCCGGCCCGCGCCGCGCGACCGGCCGCGGCCGCGAAGGCCTCCCGCACTGTCGCCTTGTCGGCGTCGTCCATCGCCTTCGGCAGTTGGGCGAACGGCCCGAACGGTGTGGCGGACGCGGCCAGCAGCGGCCACGCCTCGCCCGAGGGCAGCGGCACGTCCCGTCCTTGCGATGCGGGTCGGGTGGCACCGCGCCTGCCAGCGTGACTGAGTCGCACACCGAGCAGCGCGCCCGAATCGTGCACGCGTGCGGCGATCGCCGTCCATTCCGAGACCGAGTCCAACGTCGGTGTGTCGGGGGTGATTCGTCCCTGCGCTGTCACGGCGACCGGCTCGGTGAGCACCAACCCCGCACCCGACCGAACCGTCATCGCGTCTACTGTGGACTCGACGACAATGCGGTTCGGCAGGTGCAGTTCGCCGAGCTTCAATGGCGCGAACAGTGGGGGTGGCGACAGGGCGCCCGCCACCTGTGTCGTGTTGGCCGCGTCGGCGGCGAACCACGCGTCGAGGACTCGGATGAAGTCCGGGTCGCGCTGCGCCAAGTTCGTGTGTGACACGCGACCGCTGCGGGTCAACAGGTTGAAGGCGAACTGAATCGGGGCGAAGGACAGGTAATTGGCCGTCCGGCCGAAATAGTCCGCGCTTTCGCCTGCCGCTTGCTGAAACCGTTCCACCAACGGCTGCCGCTCAAGTTCATAGTCGGTAAGGGCCGCTGAGAGATCGTCGTGCCGGTCGAGCGCGGTCGCCAGCGCGATGGCGTCCTCCATGGCGAGCTTCGTGCCGGAACCGATCGAGAAATGGGCGGTGTGCGCGGCATCCCCGAGCAGTACGACATTGTCGTGGCGCCAACTCGGGCAGCGCACTCGCGGGAAGTCCAGCCACATCGACCGGTTCGACCGCAGCCGGTGCCCGCCGAGGTCGCCGCCGAACAGCTTCTCGCAGAACTCGATGCTCTCCGCCTCGGTCGCCTCGGCCAGGCCAGCAGCGCGCCACACCGATTCGGCGCATTCCACGATCCACGTGCTCGTGCTCTCGTCGAACGGGTAGGCGTGTACTTGAAACAGTCCGTGTTCGGTCTCGGCGAAAACGAAGGTGAACGCGTCCAGCACCAGATCCGTGCCGAACCAGATGTACTTCCCGCCCTGAGGCGCCACCGATGCCCCGGACCGGTGCCTGCTGTTCGCGCCATCGGCGGCGATCACCAGATCACCCTCGGCCTCGGCCGGGTCGACCTCCACGCCGAACCGCAGTGTCGCGCCAAGCTCGGCCGCTCGCCGCTGCAGGATCGCCAGCAGGTGCTTGCGGGCGATGGCCGAGAACGAGTGACCACGCGACCGCACCGTGGTTCCCCGAAAACGGATGTCCACTGTGGACCACCGGGCGAACGAGTCGGTGATCTCCAGGTGGGTCACGGCATCGGCCTCGCGCAGCGCGCCCAGGGTTTCCTCGGAGAACACCACGCCCCAGCCGAACGTCGCGTCCGGGGCGTTGCGCTCGAACACCGTCACATCGTGCCCGGACTTGCGCAGCAGGATCGCCGCGTACAGACCCGCGGGTCCGGCGCCGATCACCGTCACCCTCATGAGAGCGCCTCGGCCAAGCGGTCCAGTTCGTCCAGATCGGCGATGGTCGGGAACAGGATGAGTTCGTCGCACCCCTCGTCGGCGTAGCCCCTGACGAAGTCCTTCACTTCTCGGGCGCTGGTCAGCGCGCCCGCCGCGATCTTGTCGGCGAACGGCCCGGTGAAGGCGTAGTAGTCGCGCAAGTAGTCCCGGCCGCGGTCGGGGTCGCCGAACGCGATGTAACCCTGCCCCCACAACGCGGGCGCTCCCGGACGCTCCAGGTCTCGCCACGCCGCACGGGCTTTGGTGGCCGCCGATCCGAACGCGCGCGGTGGGCCGTCGCCATGGGCGTAGCCGTCGCCATATCGGGCCATCCTGGCGAGCGCCGCTCCACTGGACCCGCCGACCAGGATGTCGATTCCGTCGACACCGAAAGGAGTCGCCGGTTCGACACCCGCCGAGGCGAACGGGCCGCGCAGATACGCCAACTGAGTGGACAGGGCGTCACCGCGAGTCTGGTGGTCGACGCCCGCACTCTCGTAGTCGTCGCGGCGGGCGCCGACGGCCAGGCCGAGGGTGAACCGGCCGGGGGCGATCGCGTCGATGGACACGGCCTGTTTGGCGAGCAGGGCCGGGGAGCGCAGCGGGCCGATGGCGATCATCGTCGCCAGGTTGACCCGTTCGGTCACCGCGGCGGCCGCCGCGAGTGCGACAAACGGATCGATGCTGTCGTAGCGGAGCCGATCGAGTACGGCGAGAGTGCTGAACGGCCCACTGTCCGCGCGCACAGCCCACTCGACCAGTGTCGTGCGCCCGGGAACGGTGTTGGGTAGTCCGATTCCGACCTTCACCAGCGTCACATCCCTGTGTCCGCAACCACTGTTAAAAACTCTACGGTTGACCGCACTGAAGTGTCAACTAAACTGGTCCTCATGTTCGACCCGGCACCCCAAGACCTCGTGCTCACCATGCTCGGTGCCCACCTGCACCCCCGCGAAGGCTCGACGGTGTGGTCCGGCGGGCTCGTCACCCTGCTCGCGGACTTCGGTTTCACCGAGGGCGCCGCCCGTGTGGCATTGACCCGACTCGTCCGCCGAGACCTGCTCGCCAAGGTCAAAAACGGTCGCATGGTGCATTACACGATCACCCCGCGCGCGACAGCCGCACTGGCCGAAGGCGACCGGCGCATCTTCTCGCTGGGACGGGAAAGCGCGCCCGTCACCGGATGGACAGTGCTGTGGCACGCCATCCCGGACGATCAACGGCTCGCGCGGACACGACTCGTTCGCAGGCTCCGGTTCCTGGGGTTCGGCCCGGTCCACGACGGCGGCTGGCTCGCGCCGCACGACCGCGTCGCCGAGGTCGCCGCCCTGCTGGCCGAACTGGGCGTGTCCGAGCACGCGGGTGTGCTCCTGGGGGCCCCGACCAGCGATTTCGCCGTGTTCGTGCCCAGAGTCTGGGACCTCGGCGCGCTCGACGAGCGGTATCGGGCGTTCGTCGCCGAATTCGCGGACGCGGGCACGGCCCCCGACGAACGCTCCGCGTTCGGGCTGCGGGTACGCCTCGCGCACGCCTACCGTCAGTTCGTGCCGCTCGACCCGGAACTTCCCACCGATCTCGTGCCGCCACCGCGTCACCGCGCGGAGGCGGTGCGGCTCTTCCACGCGGTGTACCCCGCGCTGGCCGACCAGGCCCAGCGCCACTTCGACGGAGTGATGGCCCAGTGACTGACCAGACAACGACATCCGACACGTCCGCGGCGCTCACCTACACCTCCTACCTCGCGCTCGACGAGATCCTTGAGGCGCAGCGGCCGCGATCTGACGAACACGACGAACTTCTGTTCATCGTCATCCACCAGGTCTACGAGCTGTGGTTCAAGCAGATGCTGCACGAGCTGGGCAGACTCCAGACCGTCCTGATCGACGGTGACACCTCCCACGCGATCCGCACCCTGCGCCGGGTGCTGACCATCCTGAAGGTGTCCGTCGCGCAGATCGATGTGCTGGAAACCATGACACCCCGGCAGTTCACCAGTTTCCGCACGCGCCTGGACGCGTCGAGCGGATTCCAGTCGGCGCAGTTCCGCGAGCTGGAGGCAGTCTTGGGGCGTCGCGACACCCGCGCGTTCGCGCACTATCCCGAGGGCGGTGAACAGCGAACCCGCATCTCGTCGGCGATGAGCAAGCCGTCGGTGTTCGATTCGTTCCTGACCTATCTCTCCGTACATTCCTATGACGTGCCAACCGAATCACTACACCGGGACGTGTCCGAACCGCTGACGCCGTCGCTCGCGCTGCAACAGGTGTTGCTCAAGATCTACGCCGATGACTCCGGTCCGTCCGCCGTCGCCGAACACCTGGTAGACCTCGACGAAGGTCTCCAGGAATGGCGCTACCGACACGTGAAAATGGTTGAGCGCACGATCGGCGACAAGCTCGGCACCGGCGGGTCTCCCGGTGCGGCCTACCTTCGCAAAACCCTGTTCACACCGATATTTCCCGACCTGTGGGCAGTGCGGGGCGCGCTGTGAGGCCCGAGGCGTTGGCGCCGCACTATTCGCGGTTCCGGGTCGGGGAGCGACTGTTGCTGACCGGACACTCGCACCAGGCGTGGCCGGATGTGGCCCTCGATGGGCAGATCGAGGCGTTTGAGGACGCGGCGTCCGATGTGGACACCAAGTGGGCACGCGCCTCGGCGAAGGCCGACCGGGTGCGCGACGGGTTCCGCTCACTGGTCGGCGACGGCGACATCGCGCTGGGCGCCAACACCCACGAGCTCGTAGTCAGGTTTCTGTCCGCTGTGGACCTTCGCGCTCACCCGCGCATCGTGACCACGGACGGCGAGTTCCACACCCTTCGCCGCCAACTCGCCAGACTCGCCGAGGAGCGGATCGAGGTGGTCCGAGTCGCCGCACTCCCCGCCGACACGTTGGCCGAGCGTCTTGCCACCGAGGTCGACGGCCACACGGCCGCCGTCATGGTCTCGTCGGTGTTGTTCGAGACGTCCCGAATCGTTCCCGGACTCGATGGCCTGGCCGCCGTGTGCGCCCGACACGGCGTGGAACTGATGATCGATGCCTATCACGCACTCGGTGTTGTCCCGATGGCGCTCGACGGCCTGGCCGACGCCTGGGTGGTCGGCGGCGGATACAAGTACCTGCAACTCGGCGAGGGAAACTGCTTTCTTCGGCTGCCCGCCCACGCCCAGCGGCTGCGCCCGGTCGTGACGGGCTGGTTCGCCGAGTTCGACACGCTCGCCGGTGAACGCGATCCCGACCTGGTCGCCTACGGTCCCGGCGGGACCCGTTTCGCGGGCTCCACCTACGACCCGACGAGCAACTACCGGGCCGCCAGGGTCTTCGACTTCTTCGACACCCACGGTCTGACCCCAACCGTTCTGCGCGCCATCTCCCTGCACCAGAACGCGGTGCTCGCCGACGTCTTCGACGCCTTGGACCTGCCAGCCGTCACCCGCGACCGAACCACCCCGCGCACGGCCTTCGGCGGCTTCCTCGCGCTCCGCACACCCCACGCCGCCGCCCTGCAGAGCGCGCTGGCCGCCCGCGACATCCTCACCGACAGCCGGGGCGACCACCTCCGCTTCGGCCCGGCCCCCTACCTGCGTGACGACCAACTACGGGCGGCGATGGCGGCGCTCGGCGAGGTCGCGGCCGACCTGCGCTGAGTACGTTCCAGGTGGACAAGGTCGGGCCGAGGGCCCGACCGATCACACACGTTCCAGCACGACAACCGGGATCTCACGGTCGACCTGAGCCTGGTACTCGGTGTAGCGGGGGAACACGCTGACCATGATCTCCCACAGCGGCGGCTTCTCCACGGCCGTCGCCGTCCGGGCGCGGACGTTCACCTCTTCGGCCTTGATCTGCAAGTGCGCCGTCGGATCGGCCAGCAGGTTGAGGTACCAAGCGGGGTGCGTCGCCGAGCCACCGCTCGACGCGACGAGTAGGTAGGCGTCGCCGTGGCGGCCGAAGTGCAGCGGAGTACGGCGCAGCTGGCCGGACTTGCGCCCGGTGGTGGTCAGCAGCAGTGTCGGGTAGCCGTAGAACAGGTACCCGTCCTCGCCGTCGGTCGCCAGATAACGCGCCGTGTGCTCGGCGACCCAGTCGGTAGGGCTGTCGGTGATCTCGCTCATGAGGCAACGGTAGTAGGCGCGCGGACACGTGCTACCGACACCGCCGGTCGGCCGGGCGGAGGCACCCAGACGACGCCAGGCAGAATGGTTCACGTTCTGAACCAGTTAACCAGGAGGCAGTCGCGGTGGGACAGGGTGAGCTGCGTGGTGTCGTCGCGCTGGACGGACCATCGGGCACCGGCAAGTCCACCGTCGCCCGACGGTTGGCCGACGCGCTGGGTGCCGCCTATCTCGACACCGGCGCCATGTACCGCGCCATCACACTCGCGGTGTTGCGCCACGACGTGGACCCGGCCGACGGCGCCGCGGTGCTGCGCGTCGCCGAGAGCGCCGACCTGCGCATCGGCACCGATCCGAACCACGCGGGCGTCGAGGTCGGCGGCGAGGACGTCACCGCCGAGATCCGCGGCAGGCGGGTGACCTCCGCGGTCTCCGCGGTCTCCGCCGTGCCCAGGGTGCGTGAACTGCTGGTCGCGCGACAGAAGCAGATCATCAGCGAAGCCCGCGCGCGCTTCGGCGGCATCGTCGTCGAGGGCCGCGACATCGGCACCGTCGTGGTGCCCGACGCCCCGCTCAAGGTCTACCTGACCGCCTCCGCCGACGCGCGCGCGTCTCGGCGAGCGCGCCAGGACACCGCGGAAGGGCGCGCCTCCACTGTGGACACCACACTGGCCGATGTGGAGCGCCGCGACCGGCTCGACTCCACCAGGACCGCGTCCCCGCTGCGCCCGGCCGTCGACGCCGTCGAGGTCGACACCACCGACCTCGACATCGACGGCGTCCTCGAACACCTGCTCGACCTGGTCGAAGACCGAGGCCTGCGCGCGGCGGCCAACCCGGCGGGCCTATGAACACGACCCTCCCCGACGGCGCAGTACCCTGGCTGCACGACACCGGCAGAGTCATCGCCCACTGGCTCTACCGACCGGTGTTCCGCGTCAAGATCCACGGCCGCGACAACGTGCCCCGCACCGGACCGGTCGTGCTCGTGGCCAACCACAGCTCGATGATCGAGCCGCAGCTCATCTTCGGAATGCTGCCGCGACGCTCGGTGTTCCTGGTCAAGCGCGAGATGTTTCGCGGCATCGCGGGGCCCGGCCTGCGGGCCATCGGTCAGATCGGCATCCGCAGGGGCGAGCCCGACCGGACACCGCTGCTGACCGCGGTCAGCGTGTTGCGCGGCGGCGGCCTGGTCGCCGTCTTCCCCGAGGGAACCAGGGGCGCCGGTGACGTGGCCGCGGCCCACCAGGGCGCGGCCTGGCTGGTCCGGTCGTCCGGCGCGGTCGTACTGCCGGTCGCGACCAGGGGCACCCGGCGCCCGGACGGCGTCGGGCGCCGATTTCGGCCGGTGGTCGACGTGCGGATCGGCGCGCCGTTCGCGCTGCCGGTCGAGCGTGGCCGCACCGGCCTCACCCAGGCCACAGAGGAAATCCGGGTCCGGCTCGCCGACCTGGTCCACGAACTAGACGAGCAACGGAAACGGCGATCATGACTGAGCTGGATGGCACCTGGGCCGACGAGTCCGATTGGGCGGCGATCGCCAACGAGTTCGGCGACGCCGACGAGGGCGGCACCCCGCCCCAACCGGTCCTGGCCGTCGTCGGCCGCCCCAACGTGGGCAAATCGACCCTGGTCAACCGAATCCTGGGCCGCCGCGAGGCGGTCGTGCAGGACACCCCCGGCGTCACCCGTGACCGCGTCGCCTACGACGCGCTGTGGAACGGACGCCGGTTCACCGTGCTCGACACCGGTGGCTGGGAGCCCAGCGCCGACGGGCTCCAAGGCGCTGTCGCCGCCCAGGCCGAGTACGCGATGACCCACTCCGACGCGGTCGTCGTCGTCGTGGACGCCTCCGTCGGCGCCACGGCCACCGACGAGGCCGTCTCCAAGGTCCTGCGGCGCTCGAAGGTGCCGGTGATCCTGGTCGCCAACAAAGTCGACGACGACCGCCTGCTCGCCGACACCGCATCCCTGTGGTCGCTCGGCCTCGGCGAGCCGTTCCCGGTCAGCGCACTGCACGGCCGCAACTCCGGTGACCTACTTGACGCCATCCTCGCCGTACTGCCTGACACCCCGGCCGAGATCTTCGGCGCCACCGGAGGCCCCCGCCGCGTCGCGCTCGTCGGCAAACCCAACGTGGGCAAGTCCAGCCTGCTCAACCGGCTCACCGGTGAGAACCGCGCCGTCGTCGACGCCGTCGCGGGCACCACCGTCGACCCGGTCGACTCCCTGGTCGAACTCGACGGCGAACCCTGGCGTTTCGTCGACACCGCGGGACTGCGCAAACGCGTCAACTTCGCCGTCGGCACCGAGTATTACGCCTCACTGCGGACCAAGGC
>JALZNB010000131.1 GCA_030857905.1 Actinomycetota bacterium | reverse complement strand
GCCTCGGCGGCCAGACCACCGCCGCGTGCCATCGCGGGATCGGTCACCGGACCGCGGCGACCGGCGACCGGCCTCGCGTCGTCCGCTGTCGACACAGGATTACGGGCCCCTTGGCCTGCCGCCGCGTCATCGACTCCAGCCCGCGGCGCACGATCGTCACCGCGTCCAGACGCACCGGCGCCCCGCACAGCCCCATCAGCGGCCGGAACACCGGTCCGCGTGACCCGCGCGGACTCGACGGCACCGTTTCGAGCGGACACCCCGTCACGCCGCGTCGAGTCGGCCGAACCCCGGCCGCCTTTCCGCGTGTCATCGACGACCGGAGAACCATTGCGAGCGCGAGACGCCGATGCCACCTCGCGAGCCGGAACCTCGGCGGCGGGCTGCTCTGAGCGCCGCTGAGGTTGGCCGCGGTGAGCCGCCCCGGCAGCGGGTCGGTCGGGTTCCTGCCCGGCCTCCCAGGACGGCGTCCAGTCCGGGTCGATCTGGTTCGCGCTCGGCCCGTCGACGAACCAGCGGTCCGAGGCGGCGCCGCTCTTGCGTTCGGTGTGCACCGTGGTCGTCTCGACCCGGATGCGTTCGATGAACTCGGTCTCGGCATCCGACGACGTGCCCGCGGCGATCCGCCGGACCTGGTTGCCCTGCCGCGCGGCCCCCACCGCGGGAACGTCCTCGCCGCGCGCACGCATCCGGGTGGCTTCGGCGTGCAACGCGAACCGCTCGACGAGCACTTCGCCGCCGAAGAGCATCTCCAGGTTCTCGCGCATCGCTTTCAGCTCGGCGCGCAGTTCGGAGAGGTCGTCGCGGGACTCTTCGGCGATCTTGCGCCGGGTCTCCGCCTCGACCTCCAACTCGTACTCCCGCCGGGCGGCCACCTCGCGTTCGAGTTCGAGTTCGTAGACCTGTTGCAGTTCCTCGGCGTCCAGCGCGCGGTCGGCGAGGGTCCTGCGGTATTTCGCGGCGAGGAACGCGCCTGCCAGCGCCGCCCACAGCGCCGCCACGATCCCCAACCGCAACCAGCGCACCGAGTCGGTGAACACCAGCACACCAACCGAAATCAGGGCTAGTCCGAGCACAGCGACAAGCAGTACCCGCCCGAGGCGCGCGCTGTTGTCCTGCCCATCGGAAGACTCCGTCCGGCTGGTCATGGCCACTACCGTACCGGTCTGTTATCTCCGCGAGACCAAACGGCGGTCAACCGGACCGTCTGCCCGGATTTCGACGCTGCTCATCGGGGTCGCGCGGGGTCCGACAACAGGTCTCCAGCCACAGCGCCGCGCCGATCAACGCGACCGAGCTGACGACACCGACGATGCCACTGGGGATGTCACCCCTGGCCGCCTCGACCTGCGCACTTTCCGGCACGACGTAGGCCAGGACGGCGACCCAGGCGCCGAGCATGATCGCGCCGAGCAACGAGGACGCCTTGGCCAGCGCGACGGCCCTGGCCGCGGTGAGCGGCTGGATCGGACGACCGGGTGTCCTGCCACGAATCCGCTCGCGCAGCGCGAAACCGAACGCGGTCTCGATCACCGCCAACGCCAACAGGGTCACGCCCGCGAGCGTGGGCAACGGCGGCAACTCGCCGTAGAGCAGTCGAATGCCCAGATAGACGACCACAGCCGTGAACAACCCGGCGGGCACGAGGTCCTGGGGTTTGGTGAACCTCACGCGCGCTCACCACGCAGGTCGAGATCGTGCACCCGCACACCGCTGACATCCAGAGTGGACAGCAGGTCGGCGACCATGCCGCGCCCGGGCACCTCGGCGTGCGGATCGACGTCGAGCCAGGGCACCAGCACGCTCGCCCGCTCATGGGTACCGGGATGCGGGAGCAGCAGACCAGGATCGTCGCTGCGCACCCCATCCACGGTCACGACGTCCACGTCGAGGGTGCGCGGCCCCCACCGTCGCGTACGGGCCCGTCCCGCCGTGTTCTCCAGCTCGTGACCGCGGCGCAGCCAACCCCACTCGTCGACGGAGTCGTCATCGACGATCAGTACCGCGTTGAGGAAGTCGGGCTGGTCGGTGACACCCCACGCCGCCGTCTCGTACACCGACGACACCGCGACCAGCACGTCGGTGAACCCGTCGACCGCGACCCGCAGGTTGGCCGCCCGGTCGCCCAGGTTCGACCCGATCGACAACACCGCCCGACTCACGCCTTCCCCCTCGCCCGCCGCGACCGGCGGGCGGTGACCGCGACGTCGGCGAAGGTCAACGGGATCGGCGCGCTGGGTTTGTGCACGGTCACCTCGACCGCGTGCAGTCGCTCGTCGGCCATCTCGGACTCGGCGATCTCGGCGGCCACCGTCTCGATCAGATCGCGCGACGGACCGGCGACGACCTTCGCGATCCGCTCGGCGAGTTCGCCGTAGTGGACGGTGTGTGCCAGGTCGTCGGTCGCCGCGGCGCGATCGAGGTCGATCCACAGCGTGATGTCGACCACGAACTCCTGGCCGTCGCGCTTCTCGTGGTCGAAGACGCCGTGGTTGCCGCGCACGCGCAGGCCGGTCAGCGTGATCCGGTCGGTCATGGGCAGGCTCCCGTCATCGCGGCGACCACGGCCACCGCGTCAAGTGATCGACCAACATCGTGCACCCGCACACCCCACGCGCCGTTGGCCGCCGCCAGCACGGTGATGGCGGCGGTGGCGTCCTCGCGTCCGTCCGGCGGCCGGGGCGCGCCGTCCACGTCCGCGAGCAGGGTGCCGAGGAAACGTTTGCGCGAAGCCCCCACCAGCACCGGAAGCCCCAGACTCACCAGTGCGTCGAGGTTGCGCAGCAGCTCCCAGTTGTGCGCGGCGTTCTTGGCGAACCCGAGGCCGGGGTCGAGAACCAGCGCGGACTCCACGACCCCCGCGGCCACGGCGGCGTCGACCTGGGCGCGCAGCTCGGCGCGCACCTCGGCGACGACATCGCGGTACTCGGCGAGGGAATTCATGTCGCGACCATGGCCGCGCCAGTGCATCAGAACCCAGGGCACGCCTGTCTCGGCGGCCACCTTCGCCATGTCGTGATCGGCCAGGCCACCGGACACGTCGTTGATGACCGACGCCCCGGCGGCGATGGCGGCCCCTGCCACCTCGGCGCGCGTGGTGTCCACGCTCACCGCCACACCCGCGTCGGCCAGTTCGGTGATCACCGGGATGATCCTGGCCGCCTCCGTGGCCGCGTCGACCCGATCCGCCCCCGGCCTGGTCGACTCGCCGCCGACGTCGACCAGGTCAGCACCGCGCTCCCACATGGCGACGCCGTGCGCGATGGCCGCGTCGAGATTCAGATAGCGACCACCATCGGAGAACGAGTCGGGAGTCACATTGAGCACGCCCATCACCGCGCACCGATTCGACCGGAGCGGGATCACCGGGTGCGTCCGTTGATCAATTCGATGGCCTCCGCCCGGGACGACGGCGACGTCTTCAGAATGCCGCGCAGGGCCGAGGTCGTGGTGCGCGCGCCCGGTTTGCGGATGCCGCGCATGGCCATGCAGAGATGCTCGGCCTCGATGACGACGATGGCGCCGCGCGGTTCGAGCTTGCGCATCATCGCGTCGGCCACCTGCGAGGTCAGCCGCTCCTGGACCTGCGGACGCTTGGCATAGAGATCGACCAGCCGCGCCAGTTTGGACAGGCCGGTGATGACACCCTGCTCGTTCGGGATGTAGCCGACATGAGCCACGCCATGAAATGGCACGAGATGGTGCTCGCAATTGTGACTCAGATGACCGGCGATGAGAAAAGTCGGATGTGGATCGCACGCGAAGCTGTACACCGTGAATGATGTCGTCCCGCTCGCCGCGATGGGACGTACCGACTCGACCCGCACCCATTCGGATTCCGTCAGGGCGGTCCGGTGACCTCGCTGCGGGAAACCGTGGCGCCGCAGCCAACCATCGGCGATGTGGGGCTGGGCGGCCACCCCGGTCCCGGGGGTGAACCTCGCGCCGGTCACGGTCGCGAGTTCGTGAAGGAACGGACCACTGGCGCTCACTGCCCTCGACCGGCCCGGGGGGCGCCCGACGGCACCTATCCAGGAAACTCCACGCCTGTCATCTTGACGTAATTTTCTCGCAGGCGTCCATTCGATGAATGTGTCCGCGACATCCCTGGCTTCCCGCCACCCCTCGGGAGTCGCCAACGGATGATCGGGAGTCACCACGAACTTTCCACCGGCGGTCACGACCTCGACCAGTTCCCCGGTTTCATGCGAATCGATACCGACCACAGAAGTCGGTTCCACCGTGCCGTCGACCAGAGTCCACAGGCGATCCCCCACACGAACGTCAGCGGCCCGCTTGCGACCATCGACCGCATCGACGGTCTGCGCGCCGGGCACACAGGTCGAGAACATCGGGATGTCGGTTACCAGAACCAGTTCGTCGTGACTTTCACGGAATGTCTTGTCCAGGACCCGTTCCGGCTCGGTGTAGAGACCGGCGAACAGTTCGGCGTACGCGCGCGCGACTCGGGCAGGCGTCTCGCGCAGGCCCTCGCGGTCGGGGTCCTCGCCGCAGGCGAGCAGGAGTTCCCGGACGGCCTTCTCGGCTCGGTCCTGATCGAAGCCCGGGGCCGGGACTACTGGAGTCCCGACCCCGTCTCCGGCATCGTTGCTGGTCATCGGCACCTCCGAGAGGATCGCGGCACACCTGCCGCCACCATCTCATCAAGCGCCGTCTGTGCGCCCATCGGAGTCCCGATCCCGTGGAGTGGGAGGGTCGGTGGGCGGTTGACCAGCGCGGTCACCCTGACGCTGCTGGTTGGCCTCGTTCTGCCGCTCACCCCACGACGGCTGCCACGACTGATGTGGGCCGCCGGGGTTCTGCGAGTGCGGAGGCGTCGTCGCGGGCGTCCAACCGGGAGGCGCGCCATAGTTCGGCGGACCACCCTGCCTGCCCGACGGCTGCTGGGGCTGGCCGTACTGCGGCGGCTGACCGTAAGGCGGGGGCGTCCCCTGCTGACCGGGCACACCGTATGGCGGTGGAGTGCCGTACGGCGGCGGGGTGCCGTTGGGTGCGGCACCGTTGCCCCCGGGCAGTTCCGGGTTCTGATGGGGTGGCCCGCCCGGCAGGTCGCCCGCCCCCGGGTACACGCCGACCGGTGTCGGCTGCAGCGCGGGCTGCTCGTCCGGCCACGGCTCGCCGCGTTCCTTCGCCAGCTCGCGCGGGGTCTTGATCGGCGGCTTGTCCGAGGGGGTGCGATCGCCGAAGTCGTTGAACGCGGTGATCCTCGGCCGCTTCTCGACCTGGGAGAAGATCCGCTCCAGGTCCTTGCGGGTGAGGGTTTCCTTGTCCAACAGCTCGATGACCAGCTCGTCGAGGATGTCGCGGTAGGTGTTGAGCACGTCCCACGCCTCGGTGTGCGCGGCCTCGATCAGCTTGCGCACCTCCTCGTCGATCTCGTGCGCGACCTCAAGGGAGTAGTCCGGCGCGTGGCCCATGGAGCGGCCGAGGAACGGGTCGCCCTGGTCCTGGCCGTAGCGGACCGCGCCGAGCCGAGCACTCATGCCGTACTCGGTCACCATCGCCTTGGCGATCTTGGTGGCCTGATCGATGTCGCTGGACGCGCCGGTGGTCGGCTCGTGGAAGACCAGCTCCTCCGCCGAACGTCCGCCAAGGGCGAACACCAGTCGCGCGATCATCTCCGACCGGGTCATCAGACCCTTGTCGTCCTCGGGGACGGCCAACGCGTGCCCACCGGTACGGCCCCGGGGGACGATGGTGAGCTTGTAGACCGGTTCGATGTCCGGCATCGCCCACGCGGCGAGGGCGTGCCCACCCTCGTGGTAGGCGGTGATCTTCTTCTCCTTCTCGGAGATGATCCGGCTCTTGCGCCGAGGCCCGCCCACAACGCGGTCGACCGACTCCTCCAGCGCGGCGGCGTTGATCTGGCTGCCGTTCTCGCGCGCGGTGAGCAGGGCGGCCTCGTTGATGACGTTGGCCAGGTCGGCACCGGACATGCCGATCGTGCGCTTGGCAAGTTGGAGGAAGTCCACATCGCCCGCGAACGGCTTGCCCTTGGAGTGCACCTCCAGGATTCGGCGACGACCGGTGAGGTCCGGTGCGGACACCGGGATCTGCCGGTCGAACCGGCCGGGACGCAGCAGCGCCGGGTCGAGGATGTCCGGTCGGTTCGTCGCGGCGATCAGGATGATGCCGCCGCGCGCGTCGAAGCCGTCCATCTCCACCAGGAGCTGGTTGAGCGTCTGCTCACGTTCGTCGTGACCACCGCCGAGACCGGCGCCACGCTGGCGGCCGACCGCGTCGATCTCGTCGACGAAGATGATGCACGGCGAGTTCTGCTTGGCCTGCTCGAACAGGTCGCGAACCCGGGAGGCGCCGACACCGACGAACATCTCGACGAAGTCGGAACCCGAGATCGAGTAGAACGGCACGCTGGCCTCACCGGCCACCGCCCTGGCCAGCAGCGTCTTGCCGGTACCTGGCGGACCGTAGAGCAGCACGCCCTTGGGGATCTTCGCGCCGAGCGCCTGGTAGCGACCGGGGCTCTGCAGGAAGTCCTTGATCTCGTAGAGCTCCTCCACCGCCTCGTCCGCGCCAGCCACGTCGGCGAAGGTCGTCTTCGGCATGTCCTTGTTGAGCTGCTTGGCCTTGGACTTGCCGAAGTTGAGAACCCGGTTTCCGCCGCCCTGGGTGTTGTTCATCATCCACATGAGCAGCAGCAACAGCAGGCCGAGCGGGATGAGGAAGATCAGGATTTGGGTGAGGAAGGAGTCTTGGGTGACCGTGGTCTTGAACTCGGTCCCCGTCTTGCCGATCAGCGAGTCGTAGAGCTGTGACGTCGCTCCGGCCGGGTACTGGGCCAGGATCTGGGTGACCTGTTGCCCGTCCTGCTCGATCGGCGAGTTGAGGGTCAGTTTGAGTTGCTGCTCTTTGTCGCCGAGTTCGGCGAGTTTGACGTTGCCCGAGCTGATCTGGGCGACGGCTTTCGACGTGGGCACCGAGGTGTAACCACGCGTGTCGTCGAACAGCATGCTGAAGGCGAAGTAGAGCAACAGCACTGCCAAGATCCACAGCAGCGGGTTGCGAAGCAGGCGCTTGCGGTCCATTCACTTACGGCCGACGGGCGGCCTCGACCCTCCCTGACGTACATGTGAGGGCAATGACGACCCATTACCCGACCGGACGGGCACGCCCGTCTCACCAGCGTACCGCCCGCGTGAACACCCGCACCGGCCGAAGCACCGGGTTGGGACACACAGGGCACAACGACGGCGAACCGGACTCGGTTCCCGTCGCTGTTCAGGACAGGTCGGGACGGGCGCGAAACGCGCGTCAGGACATGTAGACGCTGGGGTCCAGGGTGCCGATGTAGGGCAGGTCGCGGTAGCGCTCGGCGAAGTCGAGGCCGTAGCCGACCACGAACTCGTTCGGGATCTCGAAGCCGACGTACTTGACCGGCACTTCGACCTTGATCGCGTCCGGCTTGCGCAGCAGCGTGCACACCTCAAGGGAGCGCGGCTGTCGGGACGCCAGGTTCTTGAGCAGCCACGACAGGGTGAGGCCGGAGTCGATGATGTCCTCGACGATCACCACGTCGCGGCCCGCGATGTCGCGGTCGAGGTCCTTGAGGATGCGCACCACGCCGGATGAGGACGTGGCCGAGCCGTAGGAGCTGACGGCCATGAACTCGAGCTGCACGGGGACCGGCAGCGCGCGGGCGAGGTCGGTCATGAACATGACCGCGCCCTTGAGCACACCGACGAGCACCAGATCCGCGCCGTTCTCCGGATAGTCGTGCGCGACCTGCTTGGCAAGCTCCGCGATCTTCTCGTCGATCTGCTGCTCGGTGATCAACACGGAGGCGATGTCGCCGTCGTACACGGTGCCCCTCTCAGGGTTCGGGCCGGTCATATGTCAGCCTGCCATGGGTACGGCGAGCCACCAAGCCGCCGGGGAGTGCGACGCCGCCTTGTCCCCGCCAGTGTCCGATGAGTGCGTCCACGGAGCGTAGGTGCGCGTCGGTCAGGTCGGTGACACCGGCCCGGGTGAGCCAGGTGCGCAGGACCCGCCGCCGTAGCGCCGGGGGCGCGGTTGTGAGGTCGGACACGGACAGGTCGCTATCGTCGCTCGCGGTGTCGAAAAGGTCTGCCGCGAGGCTGTCGAGAGCGGTCAGGTCGTCGCGGAGTTGGGCGGCCGTGCGGGCGAGCGCGTCGGCGACACCGCCCTGGAGGACGTCTTCGAGCAGGGGGAGCACTTCGTGGCGGAGGCGGACGCGGGTGAAGCGAGCATCGGTGTTGTGCGGGTCCTGCCATGGCCGCACACCGAGCGCGGCGCACGCGGCCGTTGTGGTTCGCCGAGGCACGTCGAGCAACGGCCGGCCCCACGGCAGGTCGAGCGCGCGCATCCCCGCGATGGAGCGTGGACCCGAACCTCTGCCAAGGCCGAGCAGGACTGTCTCGGCCTGATCGTCGCGGGTGTGGCCGAGTAGGACTAGCGCGTCACCGGCGGCCTCCCGAAGCGCGGTGTATCTGGCACGGCGTGCGGCGGCCTCCATGCCACCTCGTCCCTCGACAGTGACTGGCAGGACGTGAACGTCAACGAGACCGAGAGTGGTCAATTGATACGCGGCGTGCTGGGCGACCGCCGCTGAACCAGCTTGCAACTGGTGGTCAACGATCAAGCCGGTGATGTGCAGGCCGGCTTTCGTACTCACGTGCTGGGCGGCGGCGGCCAGAGCCAGCGAGTCCGCGCCACCGGACACCGCGACCGCGATTCGGGCCGGTGCGGCCTCGGCGATCAGCGCACGCACCGCCACCCGCACCGCCGCGACCGCCGGGTGCGGTTTCGAGCCGGTCACTGGACGCGGCGCAGCCAGGCGTCCGGGTCGGTGATCTCGGCACGCAGCGGCAGGGTCTCCGGCGATGTCCACACGCGGTTGAACCCGTCCATGCCGACAGCGTCGACGATGTGGCCGGTGAACTTGGCACCCTCGGCGTACTGCTTCATCTTCGCGTCGATGCCAAGCAGGGTGCGCAGGACCCGGTCGAGCAGGCCACCGCCCTTGCGCCGCACGGTGAACCGCTGCCGGATGGTCGACACGCTCGGCACGACCGTGGGACCGACGGCGTCCATCACGTGATCAGCGTGGCCCTCCAGCAGCGTCGACAGCGCCATCAACCGGTCGAACACCTCGCGCTGCGCCGGTGACTGAATCAGTTCCATCACCCCGACGGCGCCAGGTGAAGCTGACGGGTCTGGGCGGGAGCGGGCACTCTTGAGTAGCTCCGGCAACCTGCCCAAGACGTTGTCGGCGCTGTCGTCGAGTGAGCCGATGAAAGCGGCCACCTGCTCCTTGAAGTAATCACGCAGCCACGGCACCGCGGTGAACTGCAGGCGGTGAGTGCATTCGTGCAGGCAAACCCACATCCAAAAGTCTTCGTCCGGCACGTCCAGCGCCTGCTGCGCCGCCACGATGTTGGGCGCGACCAGCAACAGCCTGCCCTCGTTCGCCGATCCGAACGGGTCGTACTGGCCGAGCACGCGGCTGCTGAGATAGGCCAGCACCATGCCCGCCTGCACGCCTGCGCCGCCCGCGAGCACACCGCCGACGACCTTGCCGGTCCGCTTCGGGAGGGCGTCTTCGGTGAGCGAAGCGAGGCTGTGCACCGCGGCCTCGGCCCAGCCCGCACGGTCGACCACGTCGCCGCCCCGCAGCGGCAAGCCGAGGCCCAGACCGGTCAGTTCACGCACGTGGCTCTCGGCCTCGGCCGTAATCGCGCGCAGCCCGGCGACCGCGTGATCGGCTTCCTCACGCGGGATCACCGGGCCGGGGCGCGCCAGACGTCGGGCGGTCGAGATCGCCAGATCCCAGTCGACCGCCGAAACCCCGCCCGTCGACCCGGCCACGCTGGTGCCTGCGTTCACACTGGCGACGCTACCGGAGCGCGCCACCGGTCACCGGCAACCGCACTTGCGCAATGTCGCCGCCACGACATCGAGCGCGGGCTGGGCGGCGCCGGGAACCGAGCCGTTGGACATCAGGGCGAACACCAGCAGCCTGCCGTCCGCGTCGAGCACGACACCGGCGAGGGAGTTGACGCTGGACAGCGTGCCGGTCTTGGCGCGAACCCAGCCTTTGCCGCCCGCGGCCTCAGGACCCTGGTAGCGGCCCGCGAGAGTTCCACTTCCACCCGCGACCGGGAGCCCGCCGAGCAGCGGCCGGAGCTTGGCCGTGCGCGGGTCGCTGCCGCCGGGCGCGGCGGCGACCTTGAGCACGTCGGCCAACAACGCCGCAGTAACCTTGTTCTCCGTGGACAGGCCACTTCCGTCATGAAGTGCCAGGGTATCCACGGCAAAACCGTTGGCACGCAAGGTTTCCGCGATGCCCTTGGTGCCGCCCGCGAAGGACGCCTCCTGCTTGGCCGCCAACCCGACCTCGCGGGCGAGCGCTTCGGCGAGAACGTTGTCGGAACGCTGCAACGTGTTGTCGACCAACTCGACAACCGGCGCGGAGCGAACCTCACCGAGCACCTTGGCGTTCGGCCGCGCGGTCACGGTCGCCTTCGCGGGCACCGTCGCCCCGATCCGCTTGGCGAACGCCTCGGCCAACGTCCGACCCGGGTTGTCCGATCGAGGTGACACGGCCTTCGTCGGATCGGCCCGACCACCGTCGAGCATCGCCGGAACCATGGGCGCGATGTAGCCGACGCCGACATCGCCCCTTTCCCAGCCGACGGCGATGCCATCGCCGGAGTAGCGGTCGAGGTCGACCAGCACAGTGTCGACCGGCCCGGCCGCCTTGACCTGCGCGACGAGGTCATCGAGGTGGGCCGCGCCGGGGTAGACGGAGTTCTTGCCCACGGGCAGCGACGACAGGGTCGGATCGCCACCCCCGACGATGATCACGGTCCCCGGCTTGTCCCCGGCCACCACCCGCGTCGTCAACTGCTCCGAGTGCGGAAGCGCCAGCAGAGCGGCCGCGGAGGTCAGAATCTTGGCGGTCGAGGCGGGAACCAGCGGGGTGTCCGCGTTCTGGGCGAAAAGGACGTCGCCGGAGGCGGGATCGATGACTGTGCCGGTGAGAGTGCCGAGAGCGGGATCGGCGGCAGGCCCCGCCAACTCGGCTTTCAACCCCTCCGCAGTGGGTGCAGGCGCATCGGCCCCCGGACTACGCAACGTCGCCACGAACTCGACGGGAACTGGCGGCGGCGCGATAGCCATCGCAGGGTCGTCGTCAGTGAGACCCAACTTTCCAGCCACACCAGGAACACCGAACACCACGCCAGCGGCGATAGCGATCACTGCGACTATCGCGCCCGCGACGAGAAGACCTTTCCGACCGCGCTTGGCCTGCGGGGCAGGCTCTTCAGGATCGGGGCCGACGCGGACAGGAACCGCTTTGGGCGGCTCCGGGGGTTGGCCAACCGAGACCGGACGATTCTTGGCGTCGCGTGCCGGATCGGTGTGGCGTTGGGCGGGCGGCTGGTGCCGTTGATCGGTGGCCCGACCGTCCTGATCGGTTCGTGGTTGACCACCCGAACGCGGCTCGACCGCAGGTCGATCAGCACTCCGACCGTCCGAGCCGGAACGAGGCTCCGCGCGTGCCTGATCGAAAGGACGATCGTCTACCGGCCGCTGATCGGTACCCCGACCATCCTGACCTGGACGGCGATCGCCGGGCGGCCGGGCGGCCGGTCGCGCTGCGAGGCGGCCGTCGAGTTGCCGCTGATCGTTGGGGCCCGGACGGTGATCCGGGCGCGGCCCGATGGGACGGCCGTCGACGTGACGTTGGTCCGCGAACTGACGCTGGTCGGTGGTGCGGCCATCCTGACCACGGCGACGATCGGTACGCGATGGATCGATGGGACGCGGGTCGGTAGGACGGCCGTCAACCTGCCGCTGATCAGCGACCCGGCTCTCGGCACGCGCCTGATCGGCAGGCTGACGACGATCGACGACACGATCATCCAAGCCCATTCGCTGATCAGCACGCGCCTGATCGGCAGGCTGACGACGATCGACGACACGCTCGTCCGAGCCGACTCGCTGATCAGTACGCGTCTGATCGGCGGCTTGGCGACGGTCGGCGGTCCGCCCGTCTGGGCCCGGTGGATGGGCGGCGCGTGTGGGGTCGGCGGACTGCCACCGGTCAGTGGGCGGACGGTCCGGGCCAGGTCGCTGATCCGGGCGCGGCGAATCGGTGGATCGGCGGTGGTCGGTGACTCGGGCGTCCGGCCGCTGGTCGCCCGCCCGACCTTCGGCCGCATTTCGCTGATCTTCCTGTGGGTGATCAGCGGGGTGTCGACGGTCTGCGACGCGACCATCCGGTGTCCGATTGTCCTGGGGTTGCTGGTCGGTGCGGCGTTGGTCCGGGGTCTGCCGCGTGGGCCAGGGGCCACGGGTCTGTGGCGGTCCCGATCGCGTGGGCTCGCCGGGAACCTGGCCGAAAGGGGTGCCCGGCCTCGGCCGGACCTGATCTCCGGCAAGACGCCCGAAACCGGACAGCGACCCCGGCGTCGGGGCCTCGCCGGACTCGGTCCGGTCTGGTCGCCTCGACGCCTCCGGCTGCCTGCCTGGGGCGAGCCGCTGCGGGGGCCCAGAACACGATGTCTGCTCGGGACGCTCGGGCTGCTCGTCCACCTCCGGCGGACCTGGTTGTCCATGGACGGTCCGGGAATCGACCTGTTGGGTGGACTCACCGTCGCCGGACCACGCCTGCGGATCCTTGGGCGACTCGGTGGGGGAACTCTCGCGCGGACGCGTCGGCGCGGGAGGGCGGGGGACCGCGTCAGCCCGGATGATCTGGGTTCGGTCTGATACGGAATCGCCGACGGGCGCGGCAGGCGACCTACGGATGACCGGCGGCGCCTGCCGGGAATCCTGCCCGCGTGGCCGCTCGTCATCCAACTCATCGCGTGACTCGTCTGGCTCGTCATCTGAGTCGTCTGGCTCGTCGGCGGTGGGCCGTGAATCTGGTTCGACGGCCGCAGCGCCGAAGGTAAGACGATGGGTGTCGGATTCCACGTCGGTCGATCGCGACTCGACCGGGACCGGGAACCCACTGTCAGGCCCCTCGGCCCCAGCCTCCGAGTCATCGTCGTGAGACTCGACATCCGTCCGCTCTTCCAATGCCTCCGAGGAGTCTCGGTCGGCGTTCTCGGAATCTGTCGCGACACCGGAAGACCGGGTACCGGGCTCGACATCAACAGCCGAGACCTGGTTCGGCCCCTCGAAATCAGCCTCCGCTTCACGGGGGACGCTGTCGTCATCACGATCGGTCTGCTCCGCCGGAGCGGGTTCCGACTCCGCTGTCGGCGTCGTGTCCGAACCGCTCTGGTCAGCTGATCCAGCAGGAGCCTGGTCCGATTCCTCCGCACTCGGCGTCGGGACTGATTCGGAGTCCCGATCAGGCACCACACCATCGGACAAGACCGACTCCGGCTCGTCCTTCTCCGGGGCAGGCTGGTCCTCGTCCGTCTCCGGGACAGGCTGCCCGGAGCTGACTTCGGCATCCTTCTCGGGTTGGTGCGCCACGACCTGTTCGTCGACATCGACGAGCTCGTCAGCCGGGATCGGCTCGACACCAACGACCGCGGTGTTCGAGTCCGCGAATTCGGACTCATCCTCGGGACCGGTGCCTGGCTCGTCCGGGGTGGAGTCGACCGCGAGATGACTCTCATCGACGGCAGGTGGCGAGTCGGCTTCGGGACTCGCGTCGGAGGCGGACGACGTAGTCGGACTGACCTCGGGAGTCGACTCGATTTCGGGGACGAGTTCGTCCGGGCCGCTCTCGGGACGAGCGGCATCCTCGGTCACCGTTGCGTCCTCGACGGGACTCGGCTCCGTGGCCCGATCGGCTTCGGGATGCCCACCGCCTGTGTCCGTCTCGCTCACCGGACTGTCGACAGGAGACGGGTCGCGTTTCGAGTCGTCAACGCCATCCGCGTCGGTGGTGTCGGGAGCGGGATCAGCGGGCGTCTGGGCAGCGGGTGCCGCCGTGGACTCGTCAGCGCTCGTCACAGCAGGTGCGACGTCACCCGTCTGGTCAGTTTCAGCCGCCTCGGCGGGGTCGCCGGCATCGGCTGTCGGCCAGCCGACTGGGGATTCACTCGGCTGAGCGACCGCGCTGAGGGGCTCCTGGACGTGGGTCTCATCACGTAACGCTGATTCGGGGGTGTCCGCCGGGCTCTCCGGCGACGGCACCGGGACCTCGTCATCGTCGAGGGATGGCCAGAAGTCGGCTTCGTCCGACGGCCAGGCGTGCGGCGAGGTGGTGTCAGGTTCCCGCTGGTCAGGGCCGCTTTTCTGAGCGTCGTCCGAGCGGCCGGGGCCGGGATGACTGGGTTCCGGCACGCGTTTTCCTCCCCTGAGCGCGGACGTGGACGGCAGCCGTACCCGCCCGTATCGGTGCGGGCCCCCCGGATGCCGTGGTCCACACTAGTCATGCAACGAGGACAGCCGAGATGAGCGAGGAACGGCGTGGAGTTCGACGTCACCATCGAGATCCCCAAGGGGAACCGCAACAAGTACGAAATGGACCATGAGACGGGGCGCATCAGGCTTGACCGCACTCTGTTCACGGCCACCCAGTACCCGGCCGACTACGGCTACGTGGAGAACACCCTCGGCGAGGACGGCGACCCACTGGACGCCCTCGTCCTGGTGCAGGAGCCGACCTTCCCCGGCTGCCTGATCCGCGCCAGGGCCATCGGCATGTTCCGGATGACCGACGAGAAGGGCGGGGACGACAAGGTCCTCTGTGTCCCGTCGCACGACCCGCGCACCGAGCACCTGCGCGACATCCACCACCTCGCGGAGTACCACCGCCTGGAGATCCAGCACTTCTTCGAGGTCTACAAGGACCTCGAACCCGGCAAGAGCGTCGAGGGCGCGAGCTGGGTGGGTCGGGTGGAGGCCGAGGCGGAGATCAACCGGTCGTACAAGCGGCTCAAGGACTCCGGCCTGACGCTGCACTGAGCGTCGCCCCAGCCGTCGAACACGTCGACGGATCGCCACACGAGGTTGACCAGCCGCCCGCGACCGGGGCGGCTGGCTTTGGGCGCGGGGAACTGACCTTCGCGCGCTGTGGATGCCGCCGCGGGCCGCACTGATCGGGCTCTGCCCGACTCGGCCTCGCCGCTTGGACCCCTTCTTGGCCAACCGTTCTTGCCATGGTTCCCCTTCCCTGGTGTTGTCGTCCCCTGCTGATCACTATGACAGGAGCCCCCGACACCGGACGTGGTGTCGAGGGCTCCTGTGGACAACCGGCTCGGCGGTGGCTGGATCAGTGCACGGCCACCGGCGTGGGTTCGGCGTCTTCGTCCGCCCTGCGCTCGATGCCGGACTTGGTCGCCAGCGGCACTTCCTTCAGGAACCAGATCACCGCGAACGCCGCGAGCAACACGAACCCGCCGACCAGGAACACCGTGTCCAGCGAGCTGGAGAACCCGACCAGGATCGGGCGGGCCAACGTCGGGTCGAGGTCGTTGAGGAACGCCGTGTTGTTCAGGTCGATTCCGCCCTGGACGCTGTCGGCGAACCGGGGGTTCTGTTGCAGCGCGGAGAGGAAGGCCGGGTCGGTGCGGGCCGAGGCGAACGCGTCGCCGATGCGGTCGCCCACCACGCTGAACAGGATCGACAGGAACACCGCCGTGCCCACGGTTCCACCGATGGAGCGGAAGAAGGTGGCCGACGACGTGGCCACGCCCACGTCCTTGAGCGGCACGTCGTTCTGGATGGCCAGGATCAGGGTCTGCATGCATAGGCCAAGACCGGCGCCCGCGACGACCATGATCGTCATCGTCCACCACAGCGGAGTGTCGATCCCGATGCCCGCGAACAGGAACAGCGCGGCCGAGGTCAGACCGAGGCCGATGATCGGCAACATCCGGTAGCGGCCGGTCCTGGCGATGATGTGCCCGCTGCCGATCGCGGTGACCAGGATGCCGAAGGTCATCGGCAGGGTCATCAGCCCCGACTCGGTCGGCGAGGCACCCTTGACGATCTGCAGGTACAGCGGCAGCGACATCATCATGCCGAACATGCCGATGCCCAGGGTGAAGTTGACGATGTTGCTCAGGGTGAACACCGAGCGACGGAACAGCCGCAGCGGGATCAGTGCCGCGTCACCCATCCGCTTCTCGATGAACACGAAACCCACGAGCCCGATGACACCGATGGCGTACATCGCCAGCGCCCGCCCCGAACCCCAGCCCCAGGTCCGGCCCTGCTCGGCGATGATCAACAGCGGCACCAGGCCGACGGTGAGCGCGATGGCGCCCCAGTAGTCGACCTTCTGCGGCACTTTTCGGTGCGGCACGTTGAGGTGCCTGGCGACCACGACCAGCGCGACGAGGGCGATCGGCAGGTTCAGCAGGAACACCCACCGCCAGCCTTCGAGGCCCGCGAAGTCGTCGAGGCCGGCGAAGAACCCGCCGACGACCGGACCGGCCACACTGGACAGTGCCCAGACGGCCATGAAGTAGCCCTGGTACTTGCCGCGCTCACGCGGCGGCACCATGTCAGCGATGATCGCCAGTGCCAACGACATCAGGCCACCGGCACCGAGTCCTTGCACGGCACGGTAAGCGGCCAGCTCGTACATCGAGTCGGCGATTCCACACAGGACCGATCCCAGCAGGAACAACGAGATGGCGGTCATGTACATCGGCTTGCGGCCGACGATGTCGGACAGTTTGCCGTAGAGCGGGGTGGAGATGGTGGCCGTGATCAGGTAGGCGGTGGTCGCCCATGCCTGGATGGTCTGGCCGTGCAATTGGTCGGCGATGGTCTTCATGGCCGATGCCATGATCGTTTGGTCGAGTGCGGCGAGCGACATTCCCAGCATGAGTCCGGATAGGACGGTCATGATCTGACGATGGCTGAACTGCCCCGCTGTGGCTTCCCTGGCCGGAGCTGACATCACTTTCCCCCTTCGGAACGCGCCTGGATGGCGCATTCGGTGACAAACGTCGGCAAGTAGTTCTGGTGGTCGACCAGGAAGCGCTCGAACAGCTCGACGAACTGGTCGAGGTCGGCGGGGTCCCAGTGCTGGACCATCCGGGCGAGGACGAGCGCGAACTTGGCGCGCTGGGCGTCGAGCAGGGCGATTCCCGCTTCGGTGGCGGCGAGCAGACTCGCCCGCCCGTCGTCCGGGTCGGCCCTTCGTTCGACGAAGCCGTCCTTCACCATCACGGCGATTTGGCGGCTGACTGTCGAGGGGTCGGAGTGCACCGCCTCGGCGAGCGCGCCGGAGCGGCTGGGACCGAGTGCCGCGAGCGTCTTCAGGATGACGATGGCCGAGCGGTCGACACCGGCCTTGCTCATCCGAGCCGCGACTGTGGCCTGCTGCTTGCCGAAGGCGAAGAGCACGCTCGCGAGTCGCGTGCCCTTGTCGATCTCCGTCGCGGTGAGTTCGGGCGCGGAGGCTTCCAACCGCATGAGGTCCCCAAGTTGCTTGCATCATCCAATTAGTTGATCCATGCAAGGATGCGCCTGGTGGCGGGCCGAGAGCAAACGAATTGGCCGTGACGCCCCTCGCAGCGCGCAGGGTGTTCCACCGCTCACGCGGCGGCACCCTGTACCGCCAAGTTACTCAGCAGTAATGTATGTCGCATGAGCACTGACTTCGCCTGGGTCGCCGACGCGATCAAGCAGACCGTGCCGTGGGTGACCACGGCGGGCATCGAGTTCACCGAGCTGGCCGTCGACCGCGTGGTGTGCGCGCTGCCCGACCGCGAGGACCAGCGCAACCACGTCGGCGGACCCCACGCGGCAGTGATCTTCGGGCTCGCCGAGACCGCGTCCGGCGCGGTCGCACTCGCCTCGTTCGCCGACCTGATGAGCCGGGCGACACCACTGGTCGCGCGGTCCGAGGTGCGCTACCGCAGGCTCGCGAAAGGCGCGCTGACCGCCGAGGCCGTGCTGGGCAAGCCCGCCGCGGACGTGGTCGCCGAACTCGACGCGGGTCAGAAGCCGGAGTTCGCGGTGGAGTGCACGATCCGCGACGCCGACGGCACGGTGACCACCGAGATGACCGTGACCTGGGTGCTGCGGCCGAACCGAACCTAGGACGGCTTGCTCGGCCGGGGCAGCGCCAAAGCGGCATCGAACTCGACGTGCGCTTCCGGGTGGTCGTCCCACCAGCGCGCGTACGTCGGGTTTCGGTCGACGATCGACCGGTAGGCGTGCGCTACGCAGGCGAACACCTCGTGCCTGCGCCCGGCGAGGATACCGTCGAGCCTGATCACGACGACGACCGGAACCGTCAGCGCCGAGTCGCGCAGCGGTCGGATGACGAAGCCCGGTCCGTCCAGCGAGGCAGGTTGCGCCAGGCACACCGCACCGGCCGCGGCGAGCGCCATCGCGGTACGCGCGTCGGTGACGTGATGGGCGATCCTGGGGGTGAATCCGACAGCCTCGCAGGTGGTGCGAAAACTCAGCCGCAGCGAGTCCTGGTCCGGCGGCGGTGCCACCCAGTCCATGTCCGCCAGATCGGCCAGGTCGACGTCGGCGCCCTCGGCGAGCGGACTGTCCGAGGAGATCGCCACGAACTGCGGCTCCTCGGCGATGGTGCGCACCTCCACATCGGACAGGTGCCGGTGGTCCATTCCGTCGAAGCGCTCGAAGATCGCCAGGTCGGCCCGTTTCGCCGCGAGCAGGTCGAGCAGTGCCGGCCCGGACGAGTCGATCTCGGTGCGCAACTGCGAGCAGCGAATCCACACGCGGAGCTCGGCGATCAGCGCGCTGGTGAAGAACATCGGTGTCGAGGCGAGCACCAGCGGCGTGTCCGCGGCCTTGGGCGCGGGTCCGCGCGCGGAGGCGAGCAGCGATGCCATGTCCTCCAGCACCACCCGCGCCGAGCGGACGACGCTGCGGCCCAGTTCGGTGGCCACGCTCCCGTTGGGTGACCGCACGAAAAGGTCGCCGCCGACCAACCGCTCGATCGAACGCAGCTGGGCGGTCAGGGCGGGCTGGGTGACACCCAGTCGGGCGGCGGCCCTGGACACGCTGCCCTCGTCCGCGATCGCGCACAGCGCCCGCAGGTGACGAAGCTCCAACTCGGCCATAAGTAAACTTGATACCCCTTTCGGATGAGTTTCGGCTACCGGAACCACCCATATTTCGAGAACCGGTATCTCCAGCCCTACGGGGAGCGCGCTCACAACTACACCCTGCAGCGATCCGACACGGCCCGTTCTGACTGCATTCAGAGCGGCGCCGGTCGGATCCGAGAGGACGACAATGCGCTTCGCCAAGATCGCACTCGGTGTGGTCACCGCCGCGGCGGGCCTCGCCATGGCCATCCCGGCGGCCGCCGCGGCCGCACCGCCACCGGATTCCGCTCCGGCCCAGCCGATGATCATCGGGGGTGGCAACGCCACCGAGACCTACTCGTTCATGGTCTCCTTGCAGAGCTCACAGGGCCACAGCTGTGGTGGCTCACTGATCGCCCCCCAGTGGGTCGTGACCGCCAAGCACTGTGTCGGCAGCCTGTCCCGGGCCCGAGTCGGCACGAGGACGTGGAACTCCGGCGGCACGCTGGTCAGCATCGCCTCGCAGAACCACACCAGCCCGGACGGCCGGGACATCGCCCTGGTCAAGCTGGCCCAGCCGGTACAGCAGGCACCGATCAGCATCGCGGCCGACGGTGGCGCGACCGGTGCCGCCACCCGGCTCATCGGCTGGGGCCAGACCTGCCCCACCCGCGGTTGCGGCGGTGCGCCGACCAACCTGCAACAGATCGACGTCAAGGTGCTCAGCTCCGGCTGCACCGACGGCTTCGACCCGAGCAAGGAACTCTGTCTCGGCGACCGTCAGGGCACCGGCGCCTGCTACGGCGACTCCGGCGGCCCTGCCGTCCGGTCCATCGGTGGCCGCTGGGAACTGACCGGGGCGACCAGCCGCGCCGGTCAGGGTCAGGCCACCTGCGGCCAGGCCCCGGCGATCTACATGAACGTTCCCGCGTACAAGTCCTGGATCAACCAGGTCACCGGCGGCGGGAACCCGAACCCACCGGAGTGCTCCGGTGTGCCCGTGTGGAACGCCACCACTCTCTACTACCCCGGACAGCGTGTGTCCCACAACGCTCACCGGTGGGAGGCGACTTGGTACAACCAGGGCGCGGGTTCAGCTCCCGGCAGCGGTCCTTACGCCGACTGGCGTGATCTCGGTACCTGCTGATCGGTAGGGGGAGATCCGGGCCGTCGCGCGATCCGTGGCGGCCCGGACCCGTTTCACGTCAGAGTTGTTCGATGCCGTTCGCGTGCCTGCGGGCCAGGTTCTGGTAGATCGGACCGTTGTGGTCCACCCACTGCTTCGACGCACCGGCCAACGGCAGTCCCCACCGAGCGGGCACACCCATGGCGACCGTCTCACCCGGGATCTCCACGCCCGGCCCGACCAACGCACCCGCCGCCACCAGCGTCCGTTCCCCGATCACGGCACCGTCCTGCACTGTGGCACCGTTGCCGATCAACGCGTTCGCACCGATCGTGCAGTCGTGCACGACGCACAGATGTCCGATGGTGGCGCCCGCGCCGATCTCGCAACCGAGGTCGTTGACGTGGATGACGGAGTTGTCCTGCACGTTCGCGCCCTCGCGGATCACGATCGGGCCGAAATCCGCCCTGAGCACGACCCCGTACCAGACCGAGGCATTGGCCTCGACCGTCACATCTCCGATCAGGGTCGCCGTGGGTGCGATCCACGCGTCCGGGTGCACCAGCGGGGCCTTGCCTTCAAAGGAGAACATCGGCATCGCACCACAGTAATGTGGGGGTGTGAAGCTGGATTCCGGCGGCTACGCCGCGACCGTGTCCGAGGCCGCCGAGACGGTCGCCGCCGCCGAGCGGGCGGGCTTCGACGGGGCCTGGGTCGCCGAGACCCAGATCGATGCGTTCATCGCCGCCGCCGTCGCCGCCGAGCGCACCGAGCGAATCGAGGTGATCACCGGGATCGCCGTCGCCTTCGCTCGCAACCCGATGACGGTCGCGGTGGCGGCCAACGACCTGCACATCCTCTCCGGCGGCCGGTTCGTGCTCGGCCTGGGCTCACAGATCAAACCGCACATCACCAAGCGGTTCAGCATGCCGTGGACGGCGCCCGCGGCGCGGATGCGCGAGTTCGTGCTCGCGATCCGGGCGATCTGGCACGCGTTCGAGACCGGTGAGCGGCTCGCGTTCCTCGGCGAGTACTACCGGCACACGCTGATGACGCCCTTCTTCGATCCGGGCCCGAACCCGCACGGCAACCCCAAGATCTACCTGGCCGCGGTCGGCGAGCGGATGACCGAGGTGGCGGGCGAGGTGGCCGACGGCGTGCTCTGCCACGCCTTCTCCACCGAGCGCTACCTGCACGAGGTCACCATCCCGGCGCTGAAGCGAGGCCGGGAGAAGGCGGGCAAGCCATGGGCGGGCTTCGAGATCAGTGGACCATCGTTCGTGGCGACCGGTGACACCGCCGCCGAAGTCGAGGCGAGCGTGGCCCGTGTGCGCACCCAGATCGCCTTCTACGGGTCGACGCCCGCGTACCGGACGGTGCTCGACCTGCACGGGTGGGGCGATCTGCACGACGAGCTGTACGCGCTGTCCAAGCGTGGCCGATGGGACGAGATGTCCACCCTGATCGACGACGACGTGCTGAACACTTTCGCGGTGGTCGGCGGGTACAGCGCCGCGGCGGCCGAGTTGACCAACCGCTACGGCGACCACGTGCACCGCCTGACGCTCACCGACGCCAACGATCCCCAGCCCACACGCTGGGCCACGATCGCCGAGGCGCTGCGCCAGGTGTAGGTCGCACCTTCGTGACGCCACAACATGATCTGTCGGACACGTGCACGTCTCAGGTGAACCGGATCAGTGCCGCGCCCGCGAGTACGAAGACCACCAACACGATCACCGCGCTCGACCCGCCGCCGGTGGAGCTGGTGACGATCTGGTCCACCTTTCCGGTCAGCACGATCCCGCATTCGGCGACGACGATGTGTCGGCCGGGTTCGATCTTGACGAAGTCGATCTTGGCGACGAATTCGCCCTTGGCGTCGGCCATGGTGGCGCCGACCTTCGACCCGCCCGAGCTGATCAGCACGGCCCGGTTGGCCTCACATCCCTTGCCCTTGGCCGAAAGCGACTCGCCGGGACGGATGCTGCGGCGGTCGAGTTCCAACGCGCCGTCGGAGACGATCGGCTCATCGACCTCTGATGGGACGACCGAAGATGGGATCTCCGATGTGGACGGTGGCCCGCTTGACGATGTCGAACTCGGTGGTGTCGTCGTGCTGGTCGTCGTCGATGTGGTCGTCGTCGGCTTGTCGTCCTCTGACGACGGCGTCGCGTTCGGCGGCTTGGTCGTCGTGGGAGCGGGCGGATTCGTGGTGCGGGTAGGCGGTTTCGTCGACGCGGTCGGCGACGGCGATCCGTCTGTCACCTTGAACGGCGCCCGTGCGGAGTCCTGGCGGCCGACACAGGTGGCGTGGATGTAGTGCGTGCCCGGCGACGATCCGGACGGGACGTTCGTCGACAGTGTTCCGGCGGAGTACGGGCCGAAGACCGCGATCACCCGCTGATCCCACCGGAATTCCATGTATTGACAGCCCTGCGTCGGGAAATTGCTCCACCGCGCGGTGAAATTCGACCCGACCGGACCGACATTCGGGTTGACCACGATGGTCGGCGGAAGCTGCCCACCGGTGGCGAACACCGGTGGCGCCAAGGCAAGCAACATGGCCACCCCGGCCACAATGATGATCATGATGCGTCTGGCGATTCGCACGACCACTTCCCTCGTCCGATGGAACGCTCGGTGAGAGTATCGACTCGCTGTAGCATTCCGCGACAATCGGGCCCGTTTCACTCGGGGGTTCTCCCATGGGACGTCTTCGCACCGCGACGGTTGCTCTCGTCGCGGCAACTCTGGTCTTCGGCGCGCCGCCTGCCGCCGCACAGGACACGGACGACCCGTTGCGGATGACGGTCACTCTGGACGGTCAGGACATCACCGACCGCACCGTGGCACTCGACCCTGACGAACCCGTCGAATTGTCCATCACCGTGGTGAACATCGGTTCGGAACCGCGCGCTGTCCAGCAGGTGCGGGTGTCCGGTGTGGCGTTGGCGCTGACCTTCTTCGCCTATGACACGACGTTGCCCTTCGAGGTACCGGGGCTCGGCCGCACCACCCGATCATTCCCACTGGACATGCACGATCTCGACGGCCAGGCCATCGGACTGTTGCCGACCACGGTCGAACTGCTCGATGACGATCGCGACGTCCTCGGTGGGGTGGACACGGTCGCCGATGTGCGCGGGTCGTTCTGGTCGGTTTATGGCGTTTTCGTCGTCGCGATGCTCGGGCTGACCGTCATCGCCTGGCTGAGCGTGCTGCTCGCGGTCGCTCGGCATCGATTGCCCCGCAACAGGGTTCGTCGGGCGCTGCGGTTTCTCCCCGCCGGTCTGGGCACCGGCATCGTCGCTGTCCTCACCCTGTCAGTGCTGCGGGTCATCGCACCGGAACCAATCGTGGAGATCCCGATCGTCCTCGGTACGGCCGTCCTCGCGCTCATTCTCGGTGTGCTCACCCCGCGTCCCTGCGACGCGGAGGACTCGCCGGGGTCGGAGTACGAAGGTCCGTCGATGGAACTCGACCAGCCGACCGTTGAGATCTCGCGGGTAGAGCTGGCCAAGGCCGCGACCGCGCCGAAGCGGTGGCGGAGATGACCACGGCGGGTCGTTGATCGAAGCCTGCCCCCGTCAGCCCGTCGTTGACAACAGTGCCGGGATGTCGGCGACGGAATCAAGTATGTGGGAATGCCGCTCTTTGCCCAACGTGTCAGCGTCTTGCGGCCCCGTCAGCACACCAAGGACATACCGTGCCCCCGCGTTGTTTCCAGCCCTCAGGTCAAGCACGGTGTCGCCCGCGGTGAGCACTGCGGCGACCGAGTGAACGCCAGTCACCTCCATGGCCCGATAGATCATGTAGGGCGCGGGCCTGCCTGCGGCGACATCGTCGACTGTCACCAGCGCATCTATTGTCTCGCCGACATTCCAGCCAAGCTCACGCAGAATTCCATCAGCGACATCCCGAGAGAAGCCGGTGGTCAACGCGACTTTCGTGCCCCCAGAACGAAGAGTGGTGATGGCCTCGGCCACACCGGGCAAGGCGACTGGCGGACGAACGGCGTAGGCCGCGGCCAAGCGTGTACGGAAATCCGCGTACACCGGTTCGATGTCTGCCGAACCTTGGAGCAGCCCGGCAACGGCTTCGCGTTTGTCGGCCCCCATCCACCGGCGCAGCGCGACATCGGGGACAGGTTCGCCAGTGGCAGCGGCGACGGCGTCGGCCAGCGCCGCGTACACCGCGCCACCCTCTTGCACTGTGGTGCCCGCCATGTCGAAAGTGGCGAGTTCGATCGTCACGAGATCTCCTTGACGAGTTGGGGACCTGGACGTGCGGCCCGGAAATTGGTGATGGTGAAGGTGACGAGATCAGGGCGGTAACGATCGTCGCTGTATTCGAATGGCGAGCCGTCCCCGTCCAGAGCGCGACGGCGTTCGCGCAGTAGCGGTGCCCCCTCGGTGACGTCGAGCAGGTCGGCATCCGTCGCGTCCGCGCCGATCGCGTCGATGGTGTGGCGGACGGCTTGCAGATCGATGCCGCTGTCGAGCAGATACCCGTAGATGGAACCGGAGTCAGGGTCGAAGTCGAACAGCAGGCGACCGACGGGCTCGGTGAAACTACTGCGCTCCATCATGGTTGGGACACCGTCGAGCAGACGAAGCCGCAGGACCTCGACGATCGGAGCGCCCTCGGTCAGGTTGAGCGCGTCCGCGACAAGAGCGCCCGCGGGACGACGAGCGATCTCGATCGTGCGTTGACCAGGTTCCTTTCCGATCTGGTGAGCCCAGCTCGTGAACGAAAGGAACGTCTCGAATGGTTGTGCCACCGTGGTTTCCCGCACAATCGGCGGCCTGCCTTGTCTGCCACCGATCAGACCTTCGTTGCGCAGCGCGGAAAGGGCTTGGCGCACGGTGCCGCGCGAACTGCCGAACTCTTCACGCAACTGCGCTTCCGACGGCAAAGCCGCGCCGACGGAGAGCTGGCCCCGACTGATCCGACCGCGGAGTTCGTCAGCCAGCCGGACGTGCATGGGAGGGGTCACCGCCTGACCATACGAGTAGGCCACCACCACCTGTCAAATCATCGTTATAGCGCACTGACCTGCATTAACAACCGGCAAACTTGTTTGGACAAGTACGGTTGGAGTCTTGCGATCACGATGTCCGACCCCACACCGTTGCGGCCATGACAGCACCCACCCTCGTCGTAGTCGGGGCAGGCATCGTCGGTCTGGCGCACGCCCTGGAAGGTGTGCGGCGCGGTATGGCCGTGGTCGTGCTGGATCGTGACGAGCGGGCCGTCGGCGCGTCCATTCGCAACTTCGGGCACATCTGCGTCACCGCGCAGGAAGGCCAGTCGCTCGACTATGCCTTGAGGACAAGGGAAATGTGGCTGGACATGGCCGCCAAGGCCGGTTTCTGGCTCAGCGAGGCGGGCACGGTCGTGCTGGCCAGAGCTGACGACGAGCGCGCGGTGCTGGCCGAGTTCGCCGAACGCCGGGGTGACCAGGTATCCCTGCTCGACGGTCGCGAGGTGCGAAACCGGTTGCCTCAGGTGTCCGACGAGGTCATCGGTGGTGCCGTGTTGCCATTGGATCTACGAGTCGACCCGCGCGAAGCGGTTCCCGCACTCGCCACATGGCTCGGCGAGCAAGGGGTCGACTTTCGTTGGCGCACAGCGGTTACCGGTGTCGAACCAGGTACCGTCCACACCACTCGCGGGGCGGTGAAGGCTGACGCGATCGTGGTCGCGGTCGGCCACGACGTCGACCAGTTGCTGCCGGAAGTCGCCGATGCGGTGGCACTGCGCCGGTGTCTACTGCTCATGCTGCAAGTGTCCACTCCGGACAACGCGGTGTTCGACTCGGCGATACTGTCCGGCCTTTCGCTGCTTCGCTACCCCGGGTTGCGTGCGTGCCCGTCCAGCGCCGCACTGCGGGAGCGGATCTGCCGCGAGCGACCGGAACTGATCGATGTGTCCATGAACTTGATGCTCACCCAACGCCCGGACGGCGACCTCGTCATCGGCGACACCCATGCGTACGGGCTCACCCACGATCCGTTCACCGACGAGAACACCGGCAACCTGATCCTGCGTGAGACCGCGCGCCTGCTCGGCGTCGACTCGCTCGTCGTCCACAACCGCTGGCGTGGAATCTATGCCTCTTCCGACAAGACCGATTTCCTTGTCGCCGCCCCATATTCGACGGTCCGCGTGGTGTCGGTGACCTCTGGCATCGGTATGACCACGGCGTTCGGGCTCGCCCCCACCGTCATCGACGGCCTGCACCGACCCAGGAGCACTCCATCATGAAGCGCATCACCGCGTTGCTCGCCATCGCCATCGTCGTGTCCGGCTGCGGTTCCGCCACCAACGCCGCCGCATCACCGACCTGCCCCAACGGCGAGATCCGGTTCGGCATCGAACCCTACGAGGCGCCCGCCAAGCTGACACCCGCCTACCAGGTCCTGACCGGCGCGTTGGAGCGTGAGCTGAACTGCCCGGTGAAGCTGCAGATCGTGCAGGACTACTCGGCCGAAGTGTTGGCCATGCAGAACGGAAAAATCGAACTCGCCCAGTTCGGCCCGCTCGGTTACGTGTTCGCCAGCACGCGTGCGAACGCGGAGGCCGTCGCGTCATTCGGTGACGCGGAGGGAAAGTTGACCACCTACCGGGCGGGAATCTGGGTGCCCAACGCTTCGCCGGTCCAGTCGATCGGCGACCTGGCCGGGAAATCACTCGCCTTGTCCGAGCCAGGATCGACCTCAGGAGACGCACTTCCCCGCTACGCGCTGACGAAAGCCGGCCTGGGCAAGGACAAGGTCCGCATCGACTACGCCGGTGGCCACCCGGAAGCACTGCTGGCACTGACCAACGGCAAGGTCGACGCGGCCGAGATCAATACCCAGCAGCTCGCCACCGCCACAGCGGCGGGCTCGTTCGACGCGTCGAAGTTCCGCGAGGTGTGGCGATCCGACCCGATCCCGAACGACCCGATCACCGTATCCGGCACGCTCGACCCAGCTTTCAAGGACGCGGTACGCGAGGCGTTGCTGTCCCTCAATCCGGACGAGGTCGCCAAGGTCGGCGCCCTGCTCGACGTCGACCCGCCAGGGCCTCTGGTCCCGGTCACCCAGGACACCTACCGCCCGCTGTTCGACCTCGCCCTCACGCTGGGCCTCACCGAGGGTGACGTCTGAGTCATGACCGCTGTCGTCGACACCGCGCTTTCGGTGCGAGGCTTGCGAAAGTCGTACGTGGATCGCACTGTGCTGCACGAGTTCGACCTCAACGTGGCCGCCGGTGAACTCGTGGTGCTGTTGGGTGCCAACGGTTCCGGCAAGTCGACCGCGCTGCGTTGCGTGATCGGTCTCACCGAACCCGACGCGGGCGAGATCGTGATCGCCGGTCGACCGGTCACCGGTCCCGACGCGGCCGCGGCGCGGCGGGGTGCGGCGATGGTGTTTCAGCAAATCCATCTGGTGCGCAGGCGAAGCGCGTTGGACAACGTGTGCGCTGGTGGGCTGACCGGACTTCCGCTGTCTCGTTCGATCACGCCGATGCTCTTCCCGCGCGAACTGCGGGAACACGCCATGGCGTGTTTGGACCGGGTCGGCATGGCCGATCGCGCACACGACCGCGCGGGCAGCCTGTCCGGTGGCCAACAACAGCGGGTCGCGGTGGCACGGGCACTGTGTCAGGGCGCCAAGGTCCTGCTCGCCGACGAACCGGTGTCCGCTTTGGACCCGGCGGCCGCGACACAGGTAATGAACCTGCTCGCCGAACTGGCACACACCGACGGCCTCGCGGTCGCCGCTGTCTTGCATCAACCCGAACTCGCCCGCAGGCACGCCGACCGCGTCGTCGGCCTGCTGCGAGGACGAATGTCGTTGTCCTGTCGAGCTTCCAATCTATCCGATGTGGACATTGACGGACTTTACGCCGCAGAGCGCGCCAATGACTGACATGGAGCGTCCCATGATCGACATCCACCGCAGGCGTCTGGCCGTGCCACCCCGCGACCGTCGCGGCCCGCTGATCACCGTCGTGGTGGTCGCCGCGGTCCTCGGCGTCACCCACGTGCTGGCGTGGCGCGCGACCGAGGTCTCCCCCGCCGCCCTCGTCGACGGTTGGCAGGGCATGGCGCGCTTCCTCGGCGAGGCACTGCCGCCCGACCTCGCGTGGGACAGGGTGGTGCTGCCGGGAATCGAAGCGTGCCTGACCACCCTGGCGATCGGTTTGCTCGGCACAACCCTGTCAATCCCGCCGGCGCTGGCACTGGCCATCCTCGGCGCGCGCACGTCGACCCCCGGCCAGTCCGTCTACCAGGCGTCGCGATCGGTGATGTCGTTCCTGCGCGCGGTGCCGGACGTGGTGTTCGCGCTGATCTTCGTGACCGCGGTGGGACTCGGCCCGTTCGCGGGCGTGCTGGCGCTGATCTGCCACAACGTCGGTGTGATGGGAAAGCTGTGGTCGGAGGCGATGGAGGAAGCCGACACCGGCCCGTCCGACGCACTGCGAGTGGCGGGGGCGTCCGAGTTGCAGGTGGTGGCGAACGCGGTGTTGCCCGCGGTCGTGCCCTCGCTGGTCGGCCTGCTGCTGTACCGGTTCGACGTGAACGTACGGTCGTCACTGGTCCTGGGCCTAGTCGGCGCGGGCGGTGTCGGCTTCCTGATCAACCAGTCGATCCAACTCTTCGCCTTCGACGAGATGCTCACCTACATCCTGATGGTGCTCATCCTCATCGTCGCCGTCGACCTGCTCAGCGCCGCGATCCGCCGGAGGCTGGCCACCTGATCAGATTTCCTCATTGGCGAACATGTTGAGGAAGTGACACCGCGGACACCGATGAGCCTCGATCGCCCACTTCTGCTTGCCGAACAACTTGGCCCCACCGAACATCCCCCGCTCAAGCGCACCCGCCACCCAGCTCGTGTACCCCCGCGCGTTCTGACCCGAGTCCATGACGAACCCGGCCTCCAGATCCGCCGCACCACAACTCGCACACACCCGATTCGTCGTCACAACAGCACGCTAACAACGCACGACCGCTCACCGAGGCGAAACGAACGCGCGGCCTCCGATCCGGACATGACAGAGGCCGGATCGGTCCACGTTTGGGGCCACGAGTGGCACCTACCTGGACCGAACCGGCCTCTGACCTGCGAGCCGCCTATCGGAATCGAACCGATGACCTATTCATTACGAGTGAATCGCTCTAGCCGACTGAGCTAAGGCGGCGTGACCTCGTCTAGTGTACCGAAACCCCATCGCGTCACCTGAAGGGGCTACCGTCGTTTACACCTAACGACACCGGTTGCCTGGATCGGCGTGGATGTGCCCTAGGAGGACCGAGACGATGGCTCGACGTCTGTCCGCGGTGATGGCGACCGCCGCGGTGTTCAGTCTCGCGGCTGCGCCGGTCGCGGCCGCTCAACCGCCGACGACGCCGGTGCCTCCGGCCGCCAACCCGAGTGGGCCGCCGCCGTCTGCGCCGGTCGGGCCGCAGCCGCTGGGGCGTGCGGTGGGCGACGCGGGGACGGGGTTGGCGGTGATTCGGTTGCTGCCGAACTCGGCGCCGACGAAGACGATCATTCCCGGTGCCGAGGCCAAGCTGCCGAAGCAGGCCGCCGTCGAGCTGGGGTTCGGGTTGGCCAGTGCGCAGGCGAACTCGGAGGCGTATCTGACCTTCGAGAAGGCCATCGCGCAGTCGTCGCCTGGGGGGCTTGCCTTTCAGGGCAGTAGCCCGCAGGCGCCCGGTGCGCTCGCCCAGACCGCGCCGCCTAACAACGCGCAGCCTCGGTCCGGTGGTGTCAATCCGCCGTCGACGCCGTTGGACACGCTGGTTAAGGCCGGTCTGATCAACGGCCGTGTGCACGCTCAGTGGAGTGACACGCTCGGCCCGTGTGTCGACATCATTTCCGATGCGTCCACCGAGCTGGCCAGCCTCTCGGCCCTCAACGCGATTCCCACCCTGCCCGGTATCACCGATCTCAGTGGTGTGTTCGACGCCCCGAAGCTAGATGCGGCAGGCGACCAGGCTGTTGTCGACGGGCTCAAGAAGCTCCCCGGTCCGCTGAGCACTCTCGGCGGCGTCCTCGGCGGTCAGGGAAGCACCGGTTCGCTGGTGAGCCTGCCGAACACACTGTCCGCCCGGTCCGTGGTGAAGCTCGTCGACATCCCCGGTTCCAAGAACAAGGCGGTCCAGTCGACCTCGACGATGCAGGTGGCGTCGCTGAAGCTGCTCGCGGACACGCCGTTCGAGGTGTCCGTCAACGTGGTCAGCCAGCCGACGCTGCAGGTCACCTCCACCGGCGACAAGGCGACGTCGACCGTCACCTACACCGCGCCGATCATCGACGTCGTGCAGGGCGGCAAGAGTCTGGGCAGGCTCGATGCGGCGAACCCGAAGCTGGACATCCCGGTCGGCATCCCGCTGCCCGGTGTGCCCACTGTCCCCGGCGTCGACGCGCTGCCCATCATCGGCGGGCTGCTGGCCAACGGCCAGGGTGTGCAGGACGCGCTCACCCAGGGTCTGCGCAAACTCGACCTCGGCGTCATCCGGCTGTCGGTCGCGGGCCTGAACCAGAAGAGCGAGGCGGCGACCCAGCCGTTCAAGGGGCACCAGCTCGGCGCTTCCGCCCGGCTGCTCGACCTTCAGGTACTGCCGACCGAGGCGCTCGGCCTGCCCAACCTGCCGTCGGCGCTGGCCCAGGTGTCTCTGGGTGAGCAGGTGGTCAGGGCGTACGCGCCGACCGGCGGTGTCATCTGCGGTACCGCGACACAGAGCCCGCAGGCCCCGCCGCCACCGGCACCGCAGGGCAAACCCACTCCGCCGCTGGCGTATACGAACGCGGCGTACCACTCGGTACCGATCTTCTGGACTGGCACGGCGATGCTGCTTGTCGGCGTCGTACTAGTCGCAGCCCTGCCGAAGCGTCGACGGGGCTGACGGGTGGCCGGGCGTGCCGAGAGGTACGCCCGGCACACTAACCGTGGTGCAGTGCGGTGATCATGGCCTCGACCGCGATGCGGGGTTTCACGTTGAGTTCCAGTGCCTCACGGCAGCCGAGAACCGCTTCCAGCCGCCGCAACGTCGACTCCGGCGTCCACGCGCCCGCGGCCTGGCGAGCGCCGTCGGCGTGATCGGGATGATTCAGCGTGGCCCGCGAACCGGAACCCACGACCAGGACATCCCGGTAGAAACCGGCCAGGTCGACGAGCGCGAGGTCGAGCGCGTCGCGTTGGGTCCGCGTCGCCCGTGACTTCTGCCTGCGTTCCAGTTCCTTGATGGCACCCGCGCTGCCCCGCGTCGCGGTGCCCGCCCCCTTGCCTGTGCCGCCGTAACCCATGGCGGTCTTCAGCGCGTCCTTCTCCGCCTCGTCCCGGCTGCCGCTGACCTCGCCCGCATCCGCCTCCGCGGCCTTCACCAGGTCGTCGGAACAGTCGAACACGTCCGACAGCTTGCGCAGGTTCAGCGGGATGCGCAGCACTTTGGCCCGGCGGTCCCGCGCGGCCGGGTCAGCCGCCAGACGTCGGGCTCGGCCGACGTGGCCTCCGCAGACCGAGGCTGCCCAGCGCGCTGTCTCGCCGTCGATCCCGTCGCGCAGTTGTAGGACCTCGGCGATCGACGGCGTCGACGGCGTGCGCAGTGCGATGCCACGACAGCGTGAGCGGATGGTGACCGACACGTCTTCCGGGTGGTCCGACGGCGCGCACAGCAGGAACACCGTGCGCGGCGGGGGTTCCTCCACCGCCTTGAGCAGCGCGTTCGCCGCGCCTTCGGTGAGCCGGTCGGCATCGGTGATGATCACGACCTGCCAGCGTCCACCGGTCGGCCTGCGCGCGGAGGTCTGCACGAGGGCCCGCATCTCGGCTACCGAGATCGACAGGCCTTCCGGCACGACGAGCCGCACGTCGGCGTGCGTGCCGGACATGCTCGTGTGACAGCCCTGGCATTCACCACAGCCGGGGACGTCGAGTCCGGCCGTGCACTGCAGGGAGGCGGCGAACGCCCGCGCGGCCACCGATCGTCCCGAGCCGGGCGGGCCGGTGAACAGCCACGCGTGGGTCATCCCGGCCGCTTGGCCGGTGCCGTCCACCAGTGTCGCCGCGGCGATGGCCGCGGTGCTCAGTACCTCGACAGCCTCGGTCTGCCCGACGAGTTGGGACCAGACGCCGCCCATCAGCCTGCCTCGGCCGCGGCCAGCCCGTCGGCGGGGACGAGCTCGCCGAGCCTGCGCCCGGCCAAGGTGGTCCGCACCGCCAGCTTCACCCGATCGGCGACATCGTCAACGGAGCCGTCCCCGTCGACGACGACGTAGCGGTCGGGGTCGGCGGCGGCCATGTCGGTCAGCACACTCTGCACGTGCCAATGATGCTCGCCGCGTCCTGGCCTGCTCGGCAGGGTGGCCGGATCGCGGTCGAGCAGGACGGTGATGTCCGGGCGCAGCCGCGAGGTCGCCCAGTCGGCGAGGCCTTCCAGTTCGGCGAGGTCGAGGTTCGCCGCGGCGGACAGGTGGGCCAGCGGACTGTCCACGAACCGCTCCATCACCACGAGCTCGCCCCGGTCGAGCGCGGGCTGGATCTCCCGTTCGACCAGGTCGGCGCGGATCGCGGCGGCGACGAGCGCCGCCGCGCGCGGGGTGGCGAGCTGGGCGTCGCGCAGGACCGTCACCAGCCGCGCGTCGTCCAGTGCCGGGTCGGTGACGAGCAGGACTTCCTTCTTGCCCGACTCGCGCAACCAGTCGGCGAGCCGCTTGACCTGCGCGGACGTGTCGAGTTGACGGTCGCCCTCGACGGCGATGAGGAGACCGGTCAGGCGGCGCGGCTTGCGGCGGATCGCCGAGAGCAGATCGGACATGATCGTCTCCGATCGCCGGTCGTCCATCTGCCGGTAGGCGATGACTCCGACGAGTGCGGCGAGCAGACCGGCCCCGAGCAGCACCGGCCGGGTGCCGTCGATGAGCATCTCGCGGCCGAAGACCGACACGGTGTGCGGCGCGACCAGGCCGACCAGGACCGGGGTCGCGGCCATCGACAACGCCAAGATGATCTTCATCAGCGACTGGTAGATGGCGTTGATCCGGCCGCGGATGGCGTCTTCGACCTGGGTGCCGATGATCGTCACGCCGGTGAGGAACGCCGCGCCCGCGCCCGCGCCCAGGATCGCCACCGTCACCAGCGACACCGCGAGGTGCGGCGAGAGGGCCACGAGCACCTGGGCGATACCGGCGACCACGATCGCGATGCCGAAGAGCCGGTTGTGCGGGAGCCTGCGCGCGAGTTTCGGCGCACCGCCCATCCCGGTGGCCAGGCCCGCGAACAGGGCGACGAACAACAGACCGAACGCCGAGTCGCCAGCGAGCACGCTGTTGGCGTAGAGCTGGGCCGAGCCGATGAGAGCCCCCGCCGCGGCGAACGCCCCGATCATGCCGATCAACAGGCCGCGCACCAGGGGCGTGGTCCGGACGAAGTGCCCGGCATCCTTGATCATGGCGAGCATGCCCGTCTTGGGCTGCCTGCCCTCGTCGGGCTTCGGCGCGACCACCGCGGGCCTGCGCGACAGTTCGGGGATGCGGGTGGCGACGATGATCGCGCTGCTGAGGTACAGCAGGGCGATCAACAGCAGGATGATCTTGATCGTGCCGAAGCCACCGGTGCCCAGCGGCAGCCGCAGGTTGGTGTCGGCGCCGGTGATGAGCGCGAAAAGGCCCGCGCCACTGATCACCGAGATGCCGTAGGTCATGACCATGCCGAGCTGGTTGGCCGTCTCCACCTGGTCCGGCCTGCGCAACAGGTTGGGCAGGGCCGCGTCCTTCGACGGAATCCACAGCAGGGCACAACAGCCCACCAGGAAGTTGCCGATGAACAACCACAGCGGTGAACCGACGACCGCGATCGAGACGAACAGACCGAACCTGGCGATGTCGGCGCCCACCATCACCTTGCGCCGGTCGAACCGGTCGGCGAACAGACCGCCGAGCGGGGCGAAAAGCAGTCCGGGCAACAACTGGGTGAGCACCACGCCCGCGAAGGCGAAGCTCTGCGCCTTGTAGTCCTCGGTCAGCGTCGAGGCCAAGACCGTCAACGCGAGCAGCGACAGCCAGTCACCGACGCTGCAGAGGTAGGTGACACCCCAGAGGCGACGGAACGGTCGAATGGACAGCACGCTGCGGGCACGGTGGGCCATGGACGGTTCGGCGTCCCCCGCGACCACCTCGGGTCCACCGTCTCCGCTCGGGCTCGCGCTGATGCCGCCCACCCCATCTCCACACCGGTGCTTCACCAGCGTAGCTGGGAAGGACGTCCGAGCAGGTCATCCAGACGACCGGCCGGTTGCCGACCATGATCGACGGTCAGTAACCAGGGCCGGCTCCAGTCACCGGTTCGGATGCATGTCAAGACCAGGCTAGCCACTAACCGTGGGTAACCAGGTGACTTCGGGTGTTGCCGGAGCGCGGAACATCGTGGTCAAGTCACTCGGAAGGTCCTCCACGCGCGCAACCACTGTCGCGCGCGAAGGACCACCGATCAGGACTTCGTCTTGGCGGGCGCCTTCTTGGCCGGAGCTTTCGCCGTCGTCTTCGCCGCGGTCTTCGCCGGAGCCTTCCGGCGAGCGGGAGCGGCCTTCTTCGGCGCCGGTCCCTTGGCCCGCTTCTCCGCGATCAACTCGGCCGCCCGCTCGTCGGTCAGCGCCTCGACGCTGTCGGACTTGCGCAGCGACGCGTTGAACTCACCGTCGGTCACGTACGGGCCGAACCGGCCGTCCTTGACCACCATCGGCTTGCCCGACACCGGATCGTTGCCCATCTCCTTGAGCGGCGGCGCCGACGCCGCGGCCTGGCGACCGCGCTTCTTGGGCTCGGCGTAGATCTTGAGCGCGTCGTCGAGCTGGATGTCGAAGATCTGGTCTTCGCTGGTCAGCGACCGGGAGTCGGTGCCCTTCTTCAGGTAAGGCCCGTAGCGGCCGTTCTGGGAGGTGATCTCCGCGCCATCGGAGGGATCGACGCCGACCACGCGGGGCAGCGACAGCAGCTTGAGCGCCTCGTCCAAGGTGACCGTGTCCAGCGACATGGACTTGAACAGCGAGCCGGTACGCGGCTTGGGCTTCGCCGGAGCCTTGGCGCGGGTCTTCTTCGCGCCATCGGCGGGCGGCGGCGGCTCGGGCGCCTCGGGCAGCACCTCGGTCACATAAGGACCGAAGCGGCCTTCCTTGGCCACGATCTCGTGCCCGCTGACCGGGTCGACACCGAGCGTGCGGCCCTCCATCGGGGTGGAGAACAACTTCTCGGCGATGTCCGGCGTCAGCTCGTCCGGCGCCAGCTCCTCCGGCAGGTTCGCCCGCTGAGCCGCGCCGTCGACCTCGCGCTCCAGGTACGGCCCGTAGCGGCCGACCCGGACGACGACCGGACGGCCTTCGTCATCGGTGAACACGTTGATGGAGTTGACCTGTTTGGCGTCGATGTGTTCCACACCGGAGCCGACCAGCTTCTTGAGACCGCCGGAGCGCCCGATCGAGCCCTCGGGGCCGATCGCGCCGCCGAAGTAGAAGCCGGAGAGCCACGCCGTGCGGTGCTGGTCACCGGAGGCGATGCCGTCGAGCTCGTCCTCCATCGCGGCGGTGAAGTCGTAGTCGACCAGCCGCTCGAAGTGCTGTTCGAGCAGGCCGATCACCGAGAACGCGATCCACGACGGAACCAGCGCCGAGCCCTTCTTCCAGACGTAGCCCCGGTCCTGGATGGTGTTGATGATCGAGGTGTATGTCGACGGGCGACCGATGCCCAGCTCTTCGAGCGCCTTGATCAGGCTCGGCTCCGAGTACCGCGGCGGCGGGCTGGTGCTGTGGCCGTCCGCGGACAGGTCGGCGGCGGTGACCGCGTGCCCCTTGGTCAACTGCGGCAGCTTGCGCTCGGCGTCGTCGGCCTCGCCGCCCGCCTCGGAGTCGACGGCCTCGACGTAGGCGCGAAGGAATCCGGCGAAGGTGATCGTGCGGCCGGACGAGGAGAACGTGCACTCCTCACCGCTGGCCGCGGCGCCGGTGATGCGAACAGTCATCGTGTTGCCGCGCACATCGGCCATCTGCGAGGCGATCGTGCGCTGCCAGATCAGCTCGTAGAGGCGGAACTCGTCGGTCTGCAACTCACCGGCGACCTGGCCGGGAGTGCGGAACACCTCCCCGGCGGGCCGGATGGCCTCGTGCGCCTCCTGGGCGTTCTTGACCTTGCGGGTGTACTGGCGCGGCTGCGGTGAGACGTACTGCGCGCCATAGAGGTCGGTGGCCTGCGAACGGGCCGCGGTGATCGCCGTCTCCGACAAAGTCGTGGAGTCGGTACGCATGTAGGTGATGT
>JALZNB010000201.1 GCA_030857905.1 Actinomycetota bacterium | reverse complement strand
GCGGAGGTGCCGCGCTGCTGCGGACCGCCGAACTGGCGGCCGTGGGCGGTGTACCCGCGAGTTTCTTCTGCTACTACGAGGACACCGACACGTCATGGCGGCTGCGGCTCGCGGGTGGGCGGGTGATCTCCGAGCCCGCCGCGAAGGTGCTGCACCTGCACGGGGTCAGCACCGCTCCCGGGTCCCGCGCGTTCCACCTGTGGAACGAACGCAACCGGTTGCTCACTCTGCTGCGTTGCGCTCCCGCGAGGGTGGCGGCGGCCCAGGTGCTGCGGTTCGCGGCGCTCACCGCACTGCTGCCGCTGCGACGGAATGTGCCCGCAGAGCACAACTTCCGGTTCGGCCTGCGGCTGCGGGTCGTGGCCGAGGTCATCGTCCGGCTGCCCGCGACCCTGCGGCAACGCCTGCGGGTCACATTGGCCGAGCCGGACAGCCGTGACCGGGTATGGCACGACTGGGCGGGCCGGTCCTGACGGGTTGCCCACCCACGGCGGGCCGCGATGAGGCACGCTATGCGGGACGGGCCCCGGACGGGCCCACGAGCACGCGAATGCGAGGAGGCCGGGTTGGCTGAGGGGGCGCTGCCTGTGCTGTCGGTCGTGGTGGTCAACTACCGCGGTGCCGACGACAGTGTGACCTGCCTGCGGGCGCTGCGGGAGGACCTGGACTATCCGGCCGAACGACTCCAGGTGATCTGCGTCGACAACGCCTCGGGGGACGGCGGCGTCGAGCGGCTGCGCGCGGTCGCGGGCGTCGAGATCATCGAGGCACCCGCCAATCTCGGTTTCGCGGGCGGCTGCAACCTGGGCGCGGCTCAGGCCAAGGGCACGGTTCTGGCCTTCCTCAACAACGACGCGCGACCTGACCCCGGTTGGGCGCGTGCGGCCGTGCGAGTGCTGACCGAACAGCCGGATGTGGCGTGCGTGGCAAGCAAGGTGCTCGATTGGGATGGCACCGGTATCGACTTCGTCGACGGCGGCCTCACCTGGTTCGGCATGGGTTACAAGCGCCACGCCGGGCAGCCGGACGACGGCAGCCACGAGTCGGCCCGTGACGTCCTGTTCGCCACCGGGTCGGCGATGTTCGTCCGCGCCGGTGTCTACCGTGAACTCGGCGGCTTCGACGAACGCTTCTTCATGTTCTACGAGGATGTCGACCTCGGGTGGCGGCTGAACCTGCGCGGCTGGCGGGTGCGCTACGAGCCGACATCGATCGCCTTCCACCGCCACCACGCATCGATCGACAAGGTCGACACCCCCGACAACTCGCGCGAGCTGTACCTGCTGGAGCGCAACGCGTTGGCCGCGCTCTACAAGAACCTCTCCGACACCACACTGGCCAAGGCGCTGCCCGCCGCGCTCGCGCTGGCCGTGCGGCGGGCGACCGCGCGCGGCGAGATCGACCCGACCCAACTGGAGATCACCCGCCGAGCCGAGGGCGACGACGGCGACGTGCCAATCCCGCGGACCGCGCTCGCCGGACTGTTGGCCATCGATCAGTTCGTGGAACTGCTGCCGTCGCTGTCGGCGTCACGGGAGATCGAACAGGCCAAGCGGGTGCGCTCCGACGCCGACCTGATTCCGTTGATGCGCAAGGCGATGGAGCCCGCCTACCCGCTGCCGCGCTACCTCGCCGCGCACGACATCCTGGTCGAGGCGTTCGGGTTGCAGGAGGTGTTCGGCGGCCGCCGCCGTGTCCTGGTCATCACCGGGGACGCCATCTCCGAGCGAATGGCCGGACCCGCGATCCGGGCCTGGCACATGACCGATGTCCTCGCCGCCGAACACGACGTCCGACTCGTGACGGTCAACCCGGTGTGCGCGCCCCCGGAAACACCCTTCCCGGTACTGCGATCCTCGCGCCGGGACCTGGAACAGCACGTCGACTGGGCCGATGTCGTCGTCCTGCAAGGACACGCCATGGAACTGGTACCAGGGCTGAAGAAGCCGGGTTCCACCAAGATCGTGGTCTGCGACATCTACGACCCGATGCACCTGGAGCTGTTGGAACAGGGCAAGGACAATGTCGCCGAGCAGCGCGGGCTCGACCTGATCGGGGTCACCAAGGTCCTCAACACCCAACTTGAGCGCGGCGACTACTTCATCTGCGCTTCCGAGCGACAGCGCCACTTCTGGCTCGGGCACCTCATGTCGCTGGGGCGTCTGACACCCGATCTCTACGACACCGACCCGACTCTGCGCTCATTTCTCGGCGTTGTCCCCTTCGGACTTCCGGGCAAACCACCGCAACAAAGCCGCTCACCGATCAAGGGCGGCATTCCCGGAATCGCCAACGGCGACAAGGTGATCCTGTGGGCGGGCGGCGTCTACAGCTGGTTCGACCCACTGACCTTGATCACCGCCGTCGGCACGTTGGCCCGGCGTCGCCCGGACGCACGCCTGGTCTTCCTCGGCATGAAGCACCCCAACCCCGAGGTGCCGGAGATGGACATCGGCGCACAGGTCCGCGCGCTGTCCGCCCGGCTCGACCTGACCGGGAAGCACGTCTTCTTCAACGAGACGTGGGTGCCCTACGAGCAACGCCAGGACTGGCTGCTCGACGCCGATTGCGGTGTGACAACACACTACGAGCACATGGAGACGACGTTCGCGTTCCGCACGCGGGTGCTCGACTACCTGTGGGCGGGTCTGCCGATCGTCACCACCGACGGCGACTCCTTCGCCGACCTGGTCCGGCAGGAGCGGCTCGGGGTTGTCGTGTCCGCGCAAGACCCGGACGCGCTCGCCGACGCGCTGGAACAGGTCATGTACGACGCGGAGTTCGCGCGGGGCTGCCAGGAGCGCATCGCCGTGGTGCGCGAGCGGTTCACCTGGGAGAACGTGCTGGCACCACTGGCCGCGTTCTGCCGCAACCCGCGCCCGGCCGTCGACCGGCTGCCGGGTACGGAACCGTTGGTACGCAAGGCACCACTCGGCCCGGGTGGCACTGTCCGGCGAGACATCGCCCTGGTTCGGGAGTACCTCGACGCCGGCGGCGCGGGTGAACTGGCCAAACGCGCCGTGGGTCGGGTCCGCAGACTCACCAAGGAGCGGCTTGGCAGCCGAGGGGGTCACGGCGATGGCTGAGCGTCCGATCCGCGTTCTCATCGACGGCACCCCGCTTCTCGGCGACCGCACCGGAATCGGCCGCTACACCGCGGCGCTCGCCGAGGAACTGGCTGCCTCCGGCGAGGTCAACATGCGTGCGGTCGCGTTCACCCTGCGCAAGCTGCGCCACGTACTGCCCCACGGCTCACAGGCCAGGGGAATCCCGATCCCGGCACGGCTGCTGCGCAAGGCGTGGCTGCGCGGGTCGTTTCCGCCGATCGAACTGTTCGCCGGATTCACCGATGTCGTCCACGGGACCAACTTCGTGCTGCCCGCCGCCTACCGGGCCGCGGGCGTGCTGACCGTGCACGACCTGGCGTTCATGGAGTTCCCCAGCGATCTTCCGCCGAGTGACGCGCGGCTTCCCGAACTGGTGAAGCTGTCCGCGCAGCGGGCCAACGTGATCTGCACGCCGACGCAGGCCATCGCCGAGCAGGTCGTCGACCGGCTCGGCGTCTCCTCGGACAAGGTCCTGGTCACGCCGCTGGGTGTCGACCCGGCGTGGTTCACCGCCCGACCGCTGAACGAGACGCTGGCACGCCGCGTCGGCCTGCCGTCGCAATACATCCTGTTCGTTGGCGCGGCAGGCCCGCGCAAGGCGCTGAACTGGCTTCTGGACGCGCACGCCGCCACCCCGTCCCTCCCGCCGCTCGTGCTCGCGGGCCCCGGTCACGCGGTCGGCTCGAAGCGGGTGATCTCCACCGGTTATCTGTCCGAGGTGGACCTGCGCGGCGTCGTCGCGGGCGCGAGCACGCTGGTGCTTCCCTCGCGTGACGAGGGTTTCGGCCTGCCAGTGTTGGAGGCGATGGCGTGTGACGTGCCGGTCGTGTGCTCGGACCTGCCCGCGCTGCGCGAGGTCGCTGGCGGTCACGCGACTCTGGTTCCGTTCGGGGACAAGGAAGCCATGTCCGCCGCGCTGAGCGCGGCACTGGAGAACCCGCCGTCGCCCGCACTCCTGACGACCCGCAGGACCCACGCGGCGAGCCACACTTGGCGGCGATGCGCGGAGCTGACGATCGGCGCCTACCGCACGGCATCCGGCAACTGACAGTTCGCCTTGGGCGGAATTCGTCCCCCGTGTGAGCCATCGATCTTATTCTGACGGTCATGGGTGAACACGAACCGATTACCGGTACGGCAGCGGGCGTTCCGTTCACCGCGCTGCCGCCCACGGTGCCGAGCACGGCACTGCTCGTCACCTGGCACATGGTCGACGCGCCGCGTACCGACGCGGCCTTCGCCGCCGCGCTGCCCATGAACGACGTGCCCGCGTGGCGGGTACACCTCGGCTTGCCGATGTGTGGTGCCCGCATGGTCGACGGCACCATGGACGCGTTGATCGCACTGGCTCAACAGGACAGTGTGCTGGCCTATTTCGATCCGCTGGTGCGCCAGGCCGCGGACGAGTTTCCCGCCGCGCTGGCGGAGTTGCGGTCCGTGCTCGCGGTGGACGACGGGCCGATCGCGGTGGTCGGCGGGTCCGCCGGTGCCACGGTCGCCCTTGAGGTGCTCGCGCGCGGCGATGTCCCGATCGCGGCCGCGGCACTGGTCAATCCCGCGATCCGGGCCCGGTCGGTCGTCGAGGTCGTCGCGGTCATGACCAGGCAGGCCTACCAGTGGACCCCGGAAGCCGAACTCGCGGCCGATCAGCTCGATTTCGTGCGACGGGCCGGACAGGTCTCCGGGCCACCGATCCTGGTGGTCGGCGGCGAAGCGGACTTCCCGCCGTTCCAGCGGGACGCGGCGGAGTTCGCCAACGCGGTGGCGACCGCGGAACTGGTCACCGTCCCCGGCATGGGGCACGCGCTCGCGGCGGAGCCCGGGATGGCGCCCGCGCCGCAAACTGTTGGGGCGCAGGCCGTCGACGCCGTGTTGACCGATTGGTTCCGTACTCGCCTACACCGCTGAACGCACGCCCTACGGCAGGAACAAGGCTCGCTCGCCCGTGAACGCCGAGGCGAGGGCCGCACGCCAGGCCGGCAACGGGGTAAGCCCCTCGGCCAGCCACTCCCTGTTAGACAGGACCGAGTACGCGGGCCGCTTGGCCGGGCTCGGGTAGTCCGATGTGGAGCACGGGCCGATCCGCGCCGGATCGGCGCCCAGTTCCTCGAACACCGCCCGCGCGAAGAGGTGCCAGGTGGTCTCACCCGTGCCCGTCGCGTGCAGCACCCGGCCACGCGGCGGCGAATCGCCGGTGACCCGTCCGGCCAACTCGACCAATCCGCGCGCCAGGTCGGCGGCCCAGGTCGGCGAGCCACGCTGATCGTCCACAACAGACAACGTGTCGCGTTGGGACTCCAAGCGCGCCACGGTCTTCACGAAGTTGCCGCCATGCGCGCCGTACACCCACGACGTCCGAACGACCCAGGCCCGCGCCCCCGAGCCGAGCACGGCGTCCTCGCCCGCGAGTTTCGTCGCGCCGTACACCGACGGGGGCCCGGTCGGATCGTCCACCTCGTACGGACGGTCCGCGTCACCGGGGAACACGTAGTCGGTCGACACGTGCAGCAGCGGAACATCCCGCGACGAGCAGGCGGCCGCGAGCACCCTCGGTCCGTCGGCGTTGATCGCGAACGCCCGCAGCCGATCGGATTCCGCCTTGTCGACGGCGGTGTAGGCGGCGCAGTTGATCACGACCGGGGACGAACCCGACGCGCGCGCGGCCGAGGCGAAGGAGGCGACAGCCTCGATGACCGCGCCGGTGTCGGTCACGTCGAGCCCGGCCGACCCCGGCGCCGACACGGTGACATCCGGCCCTGCCAGGGCGGCGATCTCGTGACCGACCTGGCCGGTCCCACCGGGGACGAGAATGGAGATCGACACGGTCAGCGGCCCGTCCGCCGCTTCAACGGCTCCCACCAGGCCCGGTTGTCCCGGTACCACTGGATCGTGCCCGCCAGCCCGTCGGCGAAGGGCACCTCGGGCGCGTAGCCGAGTTCGGTGGCGATCTTGGTGATGTCCACCGAGTACCGACGGTCGTGAGCCTTGCGGTCGATTACCGGCTGCACGAACGAGTTGTCGGTTCCGGTCGCGTCGAGCAACAAGGCGGTCAGTTCGAGATTGTTCAGCTCGGTACCGCCGCCGATGTTGTAGATCTCGCCCGCGCGACCGCCGTCGGCCACCAGTTGAATACCCCGACAGTGGTCGTCGACGTGCAGCCAGTCGCGCACGTTCAGACCATCGCCGTAAAGCGGGATTTTCTTACCGTCCAGCAAGTTCGTGGTGAACAGCGGGATGACCTTTTCCGGGAACTGGTACGGCCCGTAGTTGTTCGAGCACCGGGTGATGCTCACCGGCAGCCCATGCGTGCGGAAGTACGAGCGGGCCAGCAGATCCGAGGACGCCTTCGACGCCGAATACGGCGAATTCGGCTCAAGGATGTGGGTTTCGGACCAGGAGCCCTCGTCGATCGAGCCGTAGAC
>JALZNB010000115.1 GCA_030857905.1 Actinomycetota bacterium | reverse complement strand
ACACGGCGTGTTCGTCGGCGCTGGTGGCGCTGCACCTGGCCGCGCAGTCGCTGCGCGCGGGGGACTGCTCGCTGGCCCTGGTCGGCGGGGTCACCGTGATGGCCACCCCGGACCTGTTCGTGGAGTTCACCCGCCAGGGCGGCCTCGCGCGCGACGGCCGGTGCAAGGCGTTCGCCGACGCCGCCGATGGCGCGGGCTGGGCCGAAGGCGCCGGGATGCTGCTGGTCGAGCGGCTCTCCGACGCGCGTCGCCACGGCCACGAGGTGCTCGCCGTCGTACGCGGGTCGGCCGTCAACCAAGATGGCGCGTCCAACGGCCTGACCGCGCCGAGCGGCCCGTCCCAGCAGCGGGTGATCCGCGCGGCGCTCGCCTCCGCCGGGCTGCGTTCGTCCGATGTGGACGCTGTCGAAGGCCACGGCACCGGGACCACCCTGGGTGATCCGATCGAGGCGCAGGCGCTGTTGGCGACCTACGGCCAGGACCGCGGGACACCGTTGTTGCTGGGGTCGGTCAAGTCGAACATCGGCCACACCCAGGCGGCCGCGGGCGCGGCCGGGATCATCAAGACCGTGCTCGCGCTACGCCACGGCGTGTTGCCCAGGACGCTGCACGTGGACGAGCCATCGTCGCATGTGGACTGGCCGTCGGGTTCCGTGGCGCTGCTGACCGAGGCCACCCCGTGGCCGAGCGTCGATCGACCGCGTCGGGCCGGGGTGTCCGCCTTCGGGGTCAGCGGCACCAACGCGCACACCATCCTCGAACAACCCCCCGCGACCGAGTCCGCGATCGCGACGAGCGGGAACGTTCCGCCGCTCGTGCTGTCCGGACGCACCGCCGAGTCGTTGCGCGAGCAGGCCGACCGGCTCGGCGCTCATCTGGGCGCGAACCCGGACCTCGACTTGGGCGATGTCGCGCACACCTTGATCGCGGCCCGGTCCACTTTCGATCACCGGGCTGTCGTCCTCGGCGACGACGTCGAGAGCGTGCGTTCGGCGTTGGCCGCACTGCGCGAAGAAACGCCCGATCCCGCCGTGGTCCAAGGTATCGGGCTACGCGTCGCGCGACCGGTGTTCGTCTTCCCCGGTCAGGGTGCGCAGTGGGTGCGGATGGCGTTGGACCTGGTGGACACCGAACCTGTGTTCGCCGAGCGGATGGCGGAATGCGCGGACGCGCTCGCCCCGCACGTGGACTGGTCGTTGTTCGACGTTCTCGGGGATGAGTCCGCCCTGGAACGGGTGGATGTGGTGCAGCCCGCGCTGTTCGCGGTGATGGTGTCGCTGGCGAGGTTGTGGCAAGCGCACGGGGTCGAACCGTCAGCGGTGGTTGGTCATTCTCAGGGTGAGATCGCGGCCGCGTGTGTGGCGGGTGCGTTGTCTCTTGAGGACGCGGCACGGGTGGTCGCGTTGCGCAGCAAGGCGTTGCTCACACTCACGGGCCGTGGCGGAATGGTCTCGGTCGCGTTGTCCGCCGACGATGTGCGCTCCCGGCTGGAGGACGGCCTGTCGATCGCCGCGGTGAACGGACCGGCGGCCGTGGTGGTGTCCGGCGACGTGGACGCGCTCGATGCCCTGATCGCGCGATGCGAGGCCGACGGTGTTCGTGTTCGGCGCATCGCGGTGGACTATGCCTCGCATTCCGCGCAGGTGGAGGAAATTCGCGACGACGTGCTGTCTGCGCTGTCCGGGATCAGTCCCCGGAGCTCCGTGATCCCGTTTGTCTCCACGGTGACCGGTGAAGGCGTCGACACAGTCTGTCTGGACGCCGACTACTGGTACCGCAACCTGCGCCAGACGGTCCGACTCGACGACGCCATTCGGGCGCTCGCGCCCGCGATGGTCATCGAGGTCAGCCCGCATCCAGTGCTGACGGGTGCCGTGCGCGACAGCGCGCCTGACGCGGCCGTGATCGGAACGCTGCGCCGTGACGACGGCGGGCGGCGCCGCTTCCGCGTCTCCCTGGCCGAAGCCCACACGCAGGGGGCTGTTGTCGACTGGTCCACAGTCGTGCCACAGGCCCGAATTCGTACGCTGCCCACCTATCCGTTCCAGCGCGAGCGGTACTGGGTCACCCCCGCACAGGGTTCCGGGGACGTTGCCGCCGCCGGTCTCACCTCGGCTGGGCATCCGTTGCTTGGTGCGGTTATCCCGCTCGACGATGGCGGGTTGGTCGCCACCGGCCGCCTGTCCACGCGGACTCACCCGTGGCTTGACGGACACCGGATCGGCGATATCGCGATCCTGCCCGGCAGCGTCCTGGTGGAGATCGCGCTGCGGGCGGCCGAACTCGCGGGCTGTGACCACATCGAGGAACTGGTCGAGGATGTTCCGCTCGTGCTGACCGGTGCCGCGATCCTGGTGCGGGTCACCGTGTCCGCGCCGGACTCGGCCGATGCGCGGACAGTGATCGTGCACGCCCGCGTCGACACCGAGGACACGCCGTGGGTTCGCGTCGCCACCGGCTCTCTATCCATTGTGGACAGTGCGCCGCCGGTCACGGCCGACTGGCCACCGGCGGGCGCGTCACCGCTGGATACCTGGGAGACCGGCGAGCTGCGGCTCTCGGCGGCGTTCTCGTCGATCACCTCGGCCTGGCGTCACGACAGCGAGTTCGGTGCGACCGTCACGAGTCCACAGGACCTCGGCTACACGGTCCATCCGGTGCTCCTGCCGGAAGCGGCACTCGTTGCCCACCCGGGCTTGCTGCCGAGGTCTTGGCGCGGGGTTCGCCGATTCGGCGCGACCGGCGCGGCCGCCCGTGTTCGTCACGTCTCGACCTCGACTGATACCGGCTCGCTGCTGGTGTCCGACGACGAAGGCAACCCTGTCCTGTTCGCGCGTGAAGTCCACTACACGCCCGCATCGGACCGGATCACTCATTCCGCCCGCGACTGGCTGTTCGGGGTTCGCTGGACACCGATCGAACTGTCGCCCACCGACGACGCCGTCGACCTCGTGCGCATCGCTCCTGGGGACACCCGCGAGGTGCTGGCCCAGGCACTCGCCGCGCTCAGAGGGCGGTTGGACCGCGACGCCCCGGACGTGCCGCCGCTGACGTTGGTCACCACCCGCGCGGTCACCGACGACCCCGATGTCGCCGCCGCGGCCGTGTGGGGCCTGGTCCGTTCCGCGCAGACCGAACACCCCGGCCGATTCGTCTTGCTGGACACCGACGGCACCGCTGAATCCGAAGCCCTCGTCAGCATGGCGGCGGCCTCCGGCGAACCACAGGTCGCCTTGAGTTCGGGTCGAGCGCGAGTGCCCGGCCTGGCCCGGGTCTCGCCGGACGGCGCCCACACGGCACTCGACCCGAACGGCACAGTCCTGATCACCGGCGGCACCGGCACCCTCGGCGGGCTGGTCGCACGGCATCTCGTGCGTCACCACCTCGTCGGACATGTGCTCCTGGTCAGCCGTCGCGGTCCTGACGCGCCCGGTGCGGCCGAACTCCGCGCCGACCTAACCGCATTCGGCGCGCACGTGGACATCGTGGCGTGCGATCTCGCTGACGACGAATCACTCACCACCCTCTTGGCGGCCGTTCCCGACGAACATCCGCTCACCGCCGTCGTCCACGCGGCGGGTGTGCTTGACGACGGGGTGCTGGCCTCGGTCACCCCTGAATCCCTGGATCGTGTGCTGCGCCCGAAGTTGGACGTGGCATGGGCACTGCACCGGCACACCGCCGACCTCGCCGCGTTCGTGCTGTTCTCGTCGGCGGCAGGCGTTCTCGGTGGTGCGGGCCAAGCGGCCTACGCCGCCGCCAACGCGGGCTTGGACGCCCTGGCCGCCCACCGCCGTGCGCTAGGGCTCCCGGGACTCTCGCTGGCGTGGGGTCTGTGGGAGCAGGACAGCGAGATGACCGGCACCCTGGCCGACGCCGACCGTCGCCGCATGGCCCGCTCGGGCGTCGTGGCACTGTCCTCACAGGACGGACTGGCGTTGCTCGACGCCGCTCTCGTCCACGGTGGTGACGCGGCGCTCGTACCGGTGCGCCTTGACCTCGACGCCCTGCGCACCTCCGGCGACACCATCCCGTCGATGCTGCGGCCGCTGCTGCCCGCGACCCGGCGCGCCGAACCCCGGCCAAGTGGCGCGGGCCGGGAACGTGAACTCCTCGCACTCGTCCGCACCGCCGTCGCGACCGTTCTCGGGCACACAGGGATCGACCGGGTGCCGTCCAGCCGCGCGTTCCGCGACCTCGGCTTCGACTCGCTCACCGGCGTGGAACTGCGCAACCGTCTCGCCGAGGCGACGGGCCTGCGCCTGCCCGCGACCCTGGTCTTCGACCACCCGACCCCCGCGGACCTCGCGGCTCGGTTGTCGGCAGAACTCTCGGAGGTCACGGCTCCGCCAGAGCTGGTTGCCGTGCCCCGAAACACGGACGAGCCGATCGCCGTGGTGGCCATGGGCTGCCGATTCCCCGGTGGGGTGCGATCGCCCGAACAACTCTGGGACCTGCTGCTCGCCGGAACCGATGTGGTGGGGGAATTCCCGCGCGACCGAGGCTGGGACACCGACGGCATCTACGACCCGGACCCCGACGCCACGGGCACGTCCACCACGCGCTCGGGTGCCTTCCTCTATGACGCGGCCCACTTCGACGCGGACTTCTTCGGCATCTCCCCGCGCGAGGCACTGAGCATCGACCCGCAGCAGCGCCTGCTGCTCCAGACGGCGTGGGACACCGTCGAGCGCGCCGGGATCGATCCGGTTGCCCTGCGTGGCAGCGGAACCGGTGTGTTCGTCGGTGTCACGCACAACGACTACGCCTGGCGGCTTCCCCACCAGCACGCTGACTTGGCGTCCTTCGAGGGGCACCTGCTCACCGGCAGCGCCGCCAGCGTGGTGTCCGGTCGCATCGCCTACTCGTTCGGTTTCGAGGGGCCCGCGGTCACCGTGGACACCGCCTGTTCGTCCTCGCTGGTGGCACTTCACCTCGCGGCACAGGCATTGCGCTCGGGCGAGTGCACACTGGCGTTGGCGGGTGGTGTGTCGGTGATGTCCACGCCACGGGCATTCGTCGAGTTCAGCCGACAGCGCGGTCTCGCCGCCGACGGCCGCTGCAAGCCCTTCGCCGAGGCCGCTGACGGCACCGGGTGGGGCGAGGGCGTCGGGATGCTGATGCTGGAACGGCTGTCCGACGCCCAGCGCAACGGTCACCCGATTCTGGCTGTGGTGCGGGGAAGCGCGGTCAACTCCGATGGCGCGTCCAACGGTCTGACCGCGCCGAACGGGCCATCGCAGCAGCGGGTGATCCGTCAGGCCCTGGCCGCCTCCGGATTGTCGGCGTCCGATGTGGACGCTGTGGAGGCGCACGGCACCGGAACCACGTTGGGCGACCCGATCGAGGCCCAGGCGTTGCTGGCCACCTACGGTCAGGACCGGGCGACGCCGGTGCTGTTGGGCTCGGTGAAGTCGAACCTGGGGCACACCCAGGCCGCCGCCGGGGTGGCGGGCGTGATGAAGATGGTCCTCGCGATGCGGCACGGCACGCTCCCCGGCACGCTGCACGTCGACAGTCCGTCGTCCCATGTGGACTGGTCGACCGGGTCCCTCGCGCTGGTCACCGAAGCGACCTCGTGGCCGGAGACCGGGGTGCGCCGCGCGGGCGTGTCCTCGTTCGGCATCAGCGGTACCAACGCGCACGTGATCCTGGAGCAGGCACCTCCGGCGAAACCGGTGACGGTCGACTCCGGCGCGTCGCTGGAAGTCGTGCCGGTAATGCTCTCCGCCCGCACGGAGGCCGCGCTGCGCGATCAAGCCATGCGCGTGCACGACCACATCGTCGCCAGCCCAGACCTCTCTGTCGTCGACCTGGCGTACGCACTCGCGACAACGCGGTCGTCGTTCGCGCGGCACGCGGCTGTCGTGGCCCCGGACCGTGATGGCCTTCTCCGCGGCCTCGCGGCACTGTCCCAAGGGGACTCGACCGCCGCCGTCGTCCGTCATGACGTGTCCACCGAACCTGGTGGTCTGGCCGTGTTGTTCGCGGGACAGGGCTCGCAGCACGCGGGCATGGGCGACGAACTGTGTCGGTTCCCGGTCTTCGCCGACGCGCTCGCCGAGGTGGCCGCCGAACTGGACCGGCACTTGGACCGGCCGCTACTGGACGTGATGTCCTCCGGTGACGGCCTGAACGACACCGCCTACACCCAGCCTGCCCTCTTCGCCTTTGAAGTGGCGTTGTTCCGGTTGCTGCGATCGTGGGGCGTCCGGCCTGATCACGTGGCCGGGCACTCGATCGGCGAACTCGCCGCCGCGCATGTCGCGGGCGTGTTCGACCTGGCGGACGCGGCCGAACTCGTCGCCGCCCGAGGCCGCCTGATGGGTGCTCTCGCGACGGGTGGCGCGATGTTGTCGGTGCGCGCGAGTGAAGACGTGGTGCGACCACTGCTCGTCGGACACGACCTGGTCTCGGTGGCCGCGGTCAACGGCCCGGAATCGGTTGTGCTCTCCGGGGACGCCGACCAGATCGCCGCGATCGGCGCGCGACTCGCCACCTACGACACCAAGAAGTTGACGGTCAGCCACGCGTTCCATTCGCCGCTGATGGACCCGATGCTCGCCGAGTTCCGCGCTGTCGCCGCCCGCGTACGGTTCTCGCCGCCGCGCATCCCGGTCGTGTCCACCCTGACCGGCGCACCGGTCGACGCCGAGCTGTGTTCGCCCGATTACTGGGTGCGGCACGCTCGCGAGGCCGTGCGGTTCGCCGACGCGATCACCGCACTGCAGGACGCCGGGGTGACCACGTTCCTGGAAGCGGGCCCGGACGGTGTCCTCACCAGCATGGCCCAAGCCTCGTTGACGGAGAACGTCGCCACCATCGCCGCCGTGCACCCGGACCGCCCGGTGCCGCACGCGCTGGCGGCCCTGCGCGCCGCCGGCGTCCCGCTCGACTGGGATGTGTTGTGCCAAGGGCGTTCAGGAATTGTCGAGCTGCCCACGTATCCGTTCCAGGAGAAGCGTTTCTGGCTGGAAATGCCTGCGGCCGAGTCGGACGAGAGCTGGCGTTACCGCGTCACCTGGAAGAGCCTGCCCGACGTGTCCGCCGACCTTGCCCAGAGTTGGCTGGTCGTAGCGCCCGTCGGAGACAGTGACCTCGTGCGCGAGGTCGTGCGGGCGCTTGGGGTCCGAGTCGGGGCAATGCTGGAAATCGACGACACGAACCGAGACGTCGTCGCCCAACGGGTCCGCGAGACCGTCGACGGCAACACTCCAGACGGCGTGTTGTCGTTGCTGGCACTGGACGATCGGTTCGCGGTCAGTGGAACGCTCGCTCTGGTGCAGGCGCTGGCCGCCATCGACGACGAGGTCCCGTTGTGGTGCGCCACCCGAGGCGCGGTGTCCACAGGGGACACCGACCCCCTCACCGATCCCGCGCAGGCCATGATCTGGGGTCTCGGCCGCGTTGTCGCGCAAGAACACCCGCGACGCTGGGGTGGCCTGGTCGATCTTCCCGCGACGCTCGACGGGCGGGCGGTCAACCGGCTCCTTCGAGTGCTGGCCTGCCGCGACGGCGAAGACCAGCTCGCGGTGCGCGGCGCCGGGGTGTTCGCCCGCAGGCTTGTCTCCGCGGGCCCCGGCCGAACGCGGCACACCTGGACACCGGATGGCACCGTCCTGGTCACCGGCGGCACGGGAGCGCTCGGCGCGCACGTGGCCCGCTGGCTGGTCGAGGCGGGCGCCCGCCATCTGGTGCTCACCAGCAGGCGCGGCGCGGACGCGCCCGGCGCCGAGGAGTTGCGGGCGGAACTGGTCGCGGCCGGGGCCGAGGTCACCTTCGCGGCCTGCGATGTGGCCGACCGGTCGGCCTTGGCCGACGTGTTGTCCGCGATCCCGGCAGAACACCCGCTCACCGCGGTGATGCACGCCGCCGGTGTCCTGGACGACGGTGTCCTCGACGCGCTGGACCCGGACCGGATGGCCCGTGTCCTGCGTCCGAAGGTCGACGCGGCACGGCATCTGCACGAACTCACCCGGGGGCTGGACCTGTCGGCGTTCGTGCTGTTCTCTTCGGCGGCGAGTACGTTCGGCGGCGCGGGGCAGGCCAATTACGCCGCCGCCAACGCCTATCTCGACGCACTCGCCGAACACCGTCGAGACGTGGGTCTTCCCGCCATCTCGGTCGCCTGGGGCGCCTGGGCCGAGGCGGGCATGGCCGCCGACGGAAACGCCGTGTCCGATCGGCTGCGGCGGACCGGCCTGCGGCCCATGCCCGTGGACCGGGCCATCGCGGCACTCCGGCAGGCCATCGAACAGGGTGACACCACGCTCACGGTGGCCGATGTGCGGTGGACGACGTTCGTCCCGCACTTCACCTCGGCTCGCCCGAGCCCACTGTTGGCCGATCTTCCGCAGGCCCACATCAGTCTCGACCAGACCCCTGCGCTCCCGTCCTCGGGACCCGTCGACCTGCTGGCACTGGTGCTTCGTGAGGTGGCAGCCACCCTGGGCCACGACTCGGCCGCCGACATCGATCCGGGTAGGGCGTTCCGCGACCTCGGCTTCGACTCGCTCATCGCGGTGGAACTGCGCAACCGCCTCGGCGCGGCCACCGGCCAACGGTTGCCCGCGACCCTCGTGTTCGACCACCCGACGCCTGCAGCGCTCGCCGCGCATCTCGGCGGGACCGACACGGCCCCGACCGAGACCGCGCCGCGCGTCGAGCAGGACGACCCGGTGGTCGTGGTGGCCATGGGTTGCCGTTTCCCCGGCGGTGTCACCACACCGGAGGACCTGTGGCGCCTGGTCGCGGGGGGAACCGACGCCGTGACGCCGTTCCCGGCCGACCGAGGCTGGGACCTCGACGGACTATACGACCCCGACCCGGCGATGTCCGGGCACAGCTACACCCGCGAGGGCGGGTTCCTGGACGACGCGGGCGGGTTCGACGCCGAGTTCTTCGGGATCTCCCCGCGTGAGGCGTTGGCGATGGACCCGCAACAGCGAGTCCTGCTGGAGACCTCGTGGGAGGTCTTCGAAGGCGCGGGCATCGACCCGGAATCGTTGCGTGGCAGCGCTACCGGCGTCTTCGTCGGTGCGATGGCCCAGGATTACGGTCCTCGGCTCGCCGACGCGCCCGAACACGTCGAGGGCTACCTGGCGACCGGAAACGCGACGAGCGTGGTGTCCGGCCGTGTCGCCTACACCTTCGGTTTCGAAGGCCCCGCGGTCACCGTGGACACGGCGTGTTCGTCCTCGCTGGTGGCGCTCCACCTCGCCGCACAGGCATTGCGCGCGGGGGAGTGCTCCCTGGCCCTGGCGGGCGGCGTGACGATCATGTCGACACCGGGTGGTTTCGTCGAGTTCAGCAGGCAGCGTGGCCTGTCCGCGGACGGCCGGTGCAAGCCGTTCGCCGAGGCGGCGGACGGCACCGGCTGGGGTGAGGGCGCCGGAATGCTGTTGCTGGAAAGGCTTTCCGACGCGCAGCGCAACGGCCACCCGGTTCTGGCCGTGCTGCGCGGCTCCGCGGTGAACCAGGATGGCGCGTCCAACGGTCTGACCGCGCCCAACGGTCCGGCGCAGCAACGGGTCATCCGTCAAGCGCTCGCCACCGCGGGCCTGAAACCATCCGACGTGGACGCGGTCGAGGCGCACGGAACCGGTACCACACTGGGCGATCCGATCGAAGCGCAGGCACTGCTGGCCACCTACGGCCAAGACCGCGAGACCCCCCTGTGGTTGGGCTCGGTGAAGTCCAACGTGGGCCACACCCAAGCCGCCGCCGGTGTCGCGGGCGTCATCAAGATGGTGCTCGCGCTGCGGCACGGCATCCTGCCGAAGACGCTGCACGTGGACGAACCGTCGTCGCATGTGGACTGGACCACGGGTTCGGTCGCGTTGCTGACCGAACCGACACCGTGGCCGGAGACCGACCGTCCGCGCCGCTTCGGTGTCTCGTCCTTCGGTGTCAGCGGCACCAACGCGCACGTCATCATCGAGGCCGCGACGCGTACTCCGGGCGCCCCAGTGCCCGACACCGATTCGGCTCATGCGGTGGTGTTGGCGGCGAAGACCGACACCGCGCTGCTGGCCCAAGCGGCGCGGCTGCGCGAGTCGATCGCGGCCGACCAGAACGTCCAGATCGCCGAACTCGCCCGCGCTTCCGCGACCCGAGCGGTGTTCGCGCACCGCGCGGTCCTGGTCGCGGTTGACCGCGAGGACCTCACCGACGCGCTCACAGCGTTGACCGGCGGCACGTCGGCGCCGGGCTTGATCCAGGGCGTGGCACCCGGCACGCGGAAGCCGGTGTTCGTGTTCCCGGGCCAGGGCTCACAGTGGACCGGCATGGCGTTGGACCTGGTGGAGTCGTCGCCGGTGTTCGCCAAGCACATGGAAGAGTGCGCGGACGCGCTCGCCCCGCACGTGGACTGGTCGCTCCTGGACGTGCTCGACGACGCGGCGGCGTTGGAGCGGGTGGACGTCGTGCAGCCCGCACTGTTCGCGGTGATGGTGTCCCTCGCCGGACTGTGGAGGTCGGTCGGCGTCGAACCCGCGGCGGTCGTCGGGCACTCTCAGGGCGAGATCGCCGCAGCCTGCGTGGCGGGCGCACTGTCCCTTTCGGATGGTGCGCGCGTGGTCGCTTTGCGCAGCAAGGCGTTGCGGGCGTTGGCGGGTCTCGGCGGGATGGTGTCGGTCGCGCTGCCCGTCGACCGCGTAGCCGAGTTGATCGACCATCGGTTGTCGGTGGCGGCGGTCAATGGACCCGCTTCTGTGGTGGTGTCCGGCGAACCCGCGGCCTTGGACGAGCTGCTCGTCCGCTGCGAGGCCGACGGGGTGCGGGCACGCAGGCTCCCGGTCGACTACGCCTCCCATTCGGTCCAGGTCGCCACGATCGAGGACGAACTGATTCAGGCCCTCGGTCCGATCACGCCGGGTGCCTCGGTGGTTCCGTTCCACTCGACGGTCACCGGCGACGTCTTCGACACCACGGGTCTCGATGCGGCTTACTGGTACCGCAACCTGCGCGAGACCGTCCACTTCGACCAGGCGAGCCGTGGTCTGATCGCCGCCGGGCACGACGTGTTCCTGGAGATCAGCCCGCACCCGGTGCTCACCACCGCCGTGCAGGCCACCGCCGAGGAAGTGGGCGCCGCGGTCACCGCGACCGGCACGCTGCGCCGGGACGAACTCGGCCAGGTTCGGCTGCTGATCGGTGCGGGAGAGTTGTTCGTCGCGGGAGTTTCCGTGCGTTGGCGAGATATGCCGGGCGCGCGGTGGTCCGGTGGCCCGTCGCAGGCACTGCCCACGTACCCGTTCCAGCGGAACCACTACTGGCTCGCCGCCGGACCGTCGAACACGGGCGACGCCACCAGTCTCGGTGTACGAACGGCCGTGCACCCGCTGCTCGGCGCCGAGGTGTCCTTAGCGGGCGGCGGATTCGTGCTGACCGGCAGCCTGTCCGCCGCCACCCATCCCTGGCTGGCCGACCACGCCGTGCACGGAACCATCCTCGTGCCCGGCACCGCGCTGGTCGACCTCGCTCTGCACGCCGCCGACCGAGCGGGCCGCGCCGGTGTCGAGGAACTGACCCTGTCCGAACCGCTGGTGCTGCCCGCGCGCGGCGCCGTCCAAGTACAGGTCGCCGTCGGCACCGACGAGTCCGAGCGACGCACGATCGAGGTGTTCTCCCGGCACGGCGAGCAGGAGTGGACGCGGCACGCGAGCGGTGTCCTGGCGGCTGAGCCCGGCGAGGCCGCCGTGATCGAGTGGCCCCCGCTCGGCGACTCGTTGGATGTTTCCGGCTTCTACGACCGGGTCGCGGCGACCGGCTTCGGCTACGGCCCCGCCTTCCGCGGCCTCACCGCGGCCTGGCGGCACGGAGACACCGTGTTCGCCGAGGCGACCCTGCCCGAGGCGGTGGACTCCGCGCACTTCGGCGTCCACCCGGCGTTGCTCGACGCCGGTTTGCACGCGATTGGACTGGGCGGCATCCTCGACGGCGACGACGGTCGGCTGCCGTTCTCCTGGAGCGGGGTCACCCTGCACGCCACGGGCGCGACCACGTTGCGGGTCCGACTTACTCTGACCGGCCCGGACACCGTCGCTGTGGCTGTCGCGGACCAAGCGGGCAACCCCGTCGTCACCATCGACGCTTTGGCCGTGCGGCCGGTGTCGGCGAGCGCGCTACGGCCGGCCCGGGGCGACGGCCTGTTTCGGGTGACGTGGAAGCCGCTCACACTGCCCCCGGGCGACGGCAAGACCCCTGAATTCGTGACGTTCACGCCGTCGGTGAGCGTCAGGGACGCACTCGGCCGCGCGCTGGAGGTGGTGCGAGCCGGGGTCCAACGGGCCGATGGCGACCCACTTGTCGTGCTCACCAGTGGCGCGGTCGCCGTTCGCGAAGGGGAGGCGCCTGACCTCGCCTCGGCCGCCGTGTGGGGCCTGATGCGCTCGGCCCAGTCCGAACATCCCGGGCGTTTCGTGCTGGTCGACAGCGACGAGCCACCTGCCGTGCTCGCCGAGGTGGTCGCCTCGGGCGAAGCCCAGGTCGCCATCCGCGACGGGCACGCCTCGATTCCGCGCCTGGCACGAGCCGACGCGGGCGACGGCGTCGTCCTCACCCCCGGCGGAACCGTGCTGATCACGGGCGCACCGGGGACCCTCGGCAGCATGGTCGCCCGTCACCTGGTCGTCGAACACGGTGTGCGCAGCCTCCTGCTCGCTGGGCGTCGGGGCGAGAACGCGCCAGGGGCGGCCGAGTTGCGCGACGAACTCACCAACCTCGGTGCCCGGGTGGCGATCGTCGCGTGCGACCTCGCCGACCGCGATGCCGTGTCCGCGCTATTGGACGCCGTCCCGGCTGAACACCCGCTAACCGCCGTCGTGCACGCGGCCGGGGTGCTTGACGACGGAGTGGTCACCGCACTCACTCCCGACCGCCTCGACACCGTGCTGCGTCCCAAACTCGACGCCGCGTCTCACCTGCACGACCTGACCAAGGACCTGGCCGCGTTCGTGCTGTTCTCCTCGGCCGCCGCCACCCTGGGCGCGGCCGGTCAGGCGAACTACGCGGCGGCCAACGCCACGCTGGACGCCCTCGCCGCGAGGCGCCGGGCCGACGGGCTGCCCGCCACGTCGATCGCCTGGGGTCTGTGGTCCCAGCGCAGCGACCTGACCGGGCACCTCGGCGGCACCGACCTGGCCAGGATGTCCCGAGGTGGACTCGTTCCGATCGCCTCCGACCACGGCCTCGCGCTGTTCGACGCGGCGCTGGGCGGGGAGGACGCGGTGCTCGTCGCGGCAGCGGTCGACACCACCGGCACAGCGGCTGTCGACGAGATCCCGTTGCTGCTGCGTGATGTCGTGCGTGCCGCGCGACCCAAGGCGGCGGCACCACCCGCACTGGCCGACCGGCTGGCCGCCGCGCCGCCGCAAGCGCGGCCCGGGCTGCTGCTCGACCTGGTCACCGACCAGGCGGCCACCGTTCTGGGACACAGCGATCCGGACGCGGTCGCGCCGGATCGAGGTTTCCTGGAACTGGGTCTGGACTCGCTGACCGCGGTCGAACTGCGCAACCGGCTCGGCGCGGCCACCGGGCTCCGACTGCCCGCCACGGTCGTATTCGACCATCCGACACCGCTCGCGCTCGCCGAGTTCCTCGGCACCGAACTGGCGGAAACGCCGGAACCCGCGGTGGATCAGAGCCAGGTGGACGAGGTCGTCGAGTACGCGGACTTGCGGGTGGCGACCGCGGATGAACTGTTCGACCTGATCGACGGCGAATTCGACCTGTGAGGCCGAGACCGCCAGCGGGGGAAGACCGAGTGGGGACGGAAGCTGTGGGGTCTGTGGACAACGAGCGGAAGCTGCTGGACTACCTGAAGAAGGTCACCGCCGACCTGCGGCGCACCAGGGAGCGGCTGCGCGAGGTCGAGGACGCGGCCGGTGAGCCGATCGCGATCGTCGCGATGAGCTGCCGCTACCCCGGCGGGGTCCGCTCGCCGGAAGACCTGTGGGACCTGGTCGCCGACGGACGGGACGCGATCTCCGGCTTCCCGAGGAACCGCGGCTGGGATCTCGACTCGCTGTTCGACCCCGACCCCGACCACGCGGGCACCAGCTACGCCCGCGAAGGCGGATTCCTGCACGACGCGGACCTGTTCGACCCCGAGTTCTTCGGCATGAGCCCTCGGGAGGCGCTCGCGGTCGACCCGCAGCAGCGGTTGCTGCTCGAAGCGTCCTGGGAGCTCTTCGAACGGGCCGGGATCGACCCGGCGGCCGTGCGCGGCAGCGACACCGGCGTGTTCGCGGGCGTGATGTACAACGACTACGCCGCCCGACTGCTCCAGCGCGCGCCCGCGGGCTTCGAGGGCTACCTCGGCAACGGCAGCGCGGGCAGCGTCGCCTCCGGGCGGATCGCCTACACGCTGGGGCTGCGAGGTCCCGCTGTCACCGTGGACACCGCCTGCTCGTCCTCGTTGGTCGCGATTCACCTCGCCGCGCAGGCCCTGCGCAACGGCGAATGCGCCATGGCGCTCGCGGGCGGCGTCACCGTGATGGCCACACCGAGCGTGTTCGTCGAGTTCAGCCGACAGCGCGGGATGTCGCCCGACGGCCGCTGCAAGGCGTTCTCCGACACCACCGACGGCACCGGTTTCGCCGAGGGGCTGGGACTTCTGCTGCTGGAACGGTTGTCCGACGCCCAGCGCCACGGCCACCCGGTCCTGGCGGTACTGCGTGGCAGCGCGATCAACCAGGACGGCGCCAGCAGCGCGTTGACCGCCCCGAACGGCCCCGCCCAGCGTCGAGTGATCGAGCAGGCCCTGGCCGACGCCCGACTCACCCCCGACCAGGTGCACGCCGTGGAGGCACACGGCACCGGCACCACCCTGGGCGACCCGATCGAGGCGCAGGCGCTGCTCGCGGCGTACGGCCAGGACCGCGCCGAGCCGTTGCGACTGGGCTCGGTCAAGTCCAACCTCGGCCACACCCAGGCCGCCGCGGGCGTGGCCGGCGTGATCAAGATGGTCATGGCGATCCGCAACGGGCTGCTGCCGAAGACCCTGCACGTGACCGAGCCGACGTCCCGAGTGGACTGGACGACCGGCGCGGTCACCCTGCTGAGCCAGGCCGAGGCGTGGCCGGACACCGACGGCCCGCGCCGCGCGGCGGTCTCGTCCTTCGGGGTGAGCGGAACCAACGCGCACACCCTCATCGAGCAGGCACCCGAGCCGCCCGCCCTCCCAGACCCGGTCGTGCACACCGGGCCGTTGGCATGGGTGTTGTCCGCCCGTTCGGCCGAGGCTCTGCGCGCGCAGGCCGCCCAGGTGCGCGAGCGCGTCGCCGACCTCGACCCGGTGGATGTCGCGCACTCACTGGCGCGGACGCGACACCGCTTCGAGTATCGCGCGGCGGTGATCGGATCTGACCACGCGGACTTGCTCGCCGGGCTCGCCGCGCTCGCCGACGGAGAGCCTGCCGCCGACCTGGTGACCGGCCGGGCGCGTGCCTCGGCCGAAGTCGCATTCGTGTTTCCAGGCCAGGGCGCGCAGTGGACCGGGATGGCGGTGGACTTGTGGGACACCGAACCGGTGTTCGCGGCGAGGATGGCGCAGTGCGCCGAGGCGCTAGCGCCGCACGTGGACTGGTCGTTGCGGGAGGTGCTCGGCGACGCGGCGGCGTTGGAGCGAGTCGACGTCGTGCAACCCGCCTTGTTCGCCGTGATGGTCTCGCTGGCGGCTCTGTGGGAGTCGGTCGGGGTTCGGCCATCCACGGTGGTGGGCCATTCGCAGGGGGAGATCGCGGCGGCCTGTGTCGCGGGTGGACTGTCCCTTGAGGACTCGGCGCTCGTGGTCGCGCTGCGCAGCCGTGCGCTCGCGACTCTGGCCGGGCGAGGCGGCATGGCGTCGGTCGCGCTGCCTGTCGCCGAGGCACGCGCGCTCGCGGCGCCGTGGGGTGCCTCGGTGTCCGTCGCCGCGATCAACAGCCCTGGCGCCGTGGTGCTCTCCGGTGACCCGGTCGCGCTCGATGAGCTGATCGCGAAATGTGTGCTCGATGGCGTGCGGGCCCGCCGCGTGCCGGTGGACTACGCGTCGCATTCAAGCCAGGTGGAGCAGGTGCGTGAGCGGTTGTTGCGCGACTTGGCGCCGATCACGCCGCGTCCCTCGCGGATTCCGTTCCATTCCACGGTAACCGGCGAACTGTTCGACACCGCCGGGCTCGATGCCGCGTACTGGTACCGCAA
>JALZNB010000113.1 GCA_030857905.1 Actinomycetota bacterium | reverse complement strand
GGTTCGGCCCGAGCGCGTTCAGTTCGTGCACCTGCAACGTGCACCACGGCGACACCGCGCGGCCACCGGTCACGACCGACTCGGCGAACTCCGCCCACGGCAGCCACGCCACGTCGTCCACCTCGTCCGAGTTCGGCGCGGCGACCTGGGCGTCGACCACGACCCGGAACACCGGGCACATCTCGTTCTCCACCACGCCGTTGCCCATCACCGCCCGGTACCGGAACCTCGGCAACACCAACTCCACCAGGTGCGGGCCCGCCAACCCCAGCTCGTCACGCAGCCGCCGGGTGACGCTGTCGACGATCGGCTCGTCGGGCGACGGGTGACCGCAGCAGGAGTTCGTCCACACCCCCGGCCAGGTCTTCTTGTGCGTGGCCCGCCGGGTGAGCAGGAAACGGCCTTCGGTGTCGAAGACGTAACTGGAAAACGCCAGGTGCAGTGGGGTGTCCGCGTGGTGGACCAACGCCTTGTCCGCGACGCCGACGGAGTTTCCGTCCTCGTCGAGCAGCACTACCTGTTCGGTTGTCACTCGATCACCTTGCCGCCCCGCCTCCGGGGGCGGCAAGGTGCTTCCCCCTGTTGGGGGCCTCCCGCCGCCGGGATCACAGTCGCTCGGGTGCCTCGATGCCCAAAAGGGACAGACCCAGTTCGAGGACGGTCGAGGTGACCCGCGCGAGCACCAGCCGCGAATCGCGGACCGGCGCGGGGATGTCGGCGCGCAGGATCGGACAGGTCTCGTAGAAGGTGGTGAACGCGGTCGCGGTCTCGAACAGGTGCTGGCAGAGCTTGTGCGGGGCGTACTCGACCGTGGCCGCGGCGACGGCAGCCGGGAAGCGCAGGACCGTGAGCGCGAGCGCCCGCTCCGCCGGGTCGTCGAGCGTGATCTCGGTGCCCGCGGGCGGAACAGTGCCGGCCTTGCGCAGCACCGACTTGATCCGGGCGTTGGCGTACTGCAGGTACACCGAAGTGTTCCCGTTGTGCGCCAACATCTTTTCCCAGGTGAAGAGGTAGTCCTTCTGGAGGTCGCCGGACAGGTCGGCGTACTTCACCGCGCCGATGCCGACCGCCTTGGCCACCGCCGCGCGCTCGACCTCGTCCAACTCGGACCGTTCGGCGACGACGGAGGCACCGTGCTCCATCGCCTCGTTGAGCAGGTCGACCAACTTCACCGAGCCGCCCGCGCGGGTGCGGATGGTCTTGCCGTCCGCACCCAGGATCGAGCCGAATCCGATGTGGACGGCGTTGTGCTCGTCACCGAGGTACCCGGCCTGACGCGACGCGGCGAACACCATCTGGAAGTGCTGCGCCTGCGGGGCTCCGACGACGTAGAGCAGGTCGGTCATCTCCCGCTCGCGAGCCCAGTAGCGGGCGGTGGCGAGGTCGGTGGTCGCGTAGCCGTAGCCGCCGTCGGTCTTGCGCACGATCAGCGGCAGCGGCTCACCCTCGCGGTTGCTGAACCCTGGCGGGAACACGCACACGGCACCGTCGCTGACCTGGGTGAGGCCCTTGGCCTCCAGGTCCAGGATGATCTCGTCGAGGTACGGGTTGTAGAAGCTCTCGCCGTAGGTGTCGTCCGCGGTGAGCTGGATGCCCAGCAGGTCGTAGACCTTCTGGAAATGCCTGGTCGACTCCTCCACCAACTGCCGCCACAGCGTCAGCGTCTCCTCGTCGCCGCCCTGGAGCGCCACGACGCGGGCCCTGGCCCGGTTGGCGAAGTCCGCGTCGGCGTCGAACTTCTTGCGGGCCTCCTGGTAGAAGCCGTTGAGGTCCGCGACTGTGTGACCGCCGGACTGTTCGCTCGCGGTCTTGCCCTCGTCCAGTAGGTGCTCGATGAGCATGCCGAACGGGGTGCCCCAATCGCCGAGGTGGTTGTGCGCGTTCACCTCGTGGCCGGAGAAGCGCAGCAGCCGGGCGATCGCGTCGCCGATGATCGAGGACCGCAGGTGCCCGACGTGCATCTCCTTGGCCACGTTGGGACTGGAGTAGTCCAGCGCGTAACGCCTCGGCTCGGTGGTGAGCGGCACCCCGGCGCGCTCGTCGCCGAGCAGGGCGGCGGCCCGCCGTTGGAGCCAGTCGGTGCGCAAGGTCAGGTTGATGAACCCCGGGCCCGCGACCTCGGGGGCTTCGAGGACATCGTCGGCGTCAAGATGCTCGACGATGACCTGCGCGATCTCCCTCGGCGCCTTCCCGACCCGCTTGCCCAGGCCCATGGCGGCGTTGCACTGGTAGTCGGCGCCCGCGCGAGTGGACGGTCGGATGACGGCCTCCTCCGGGGTGATCTCCAGCCCCAGACCCCGACGCAGCGCGTCCGCCACCCGCTGCCCCAGTTCGAGTCCGACATCTCCGTGCGCCACCTCGGCACCTTCCTTTCGCCTCGCCGCAAGTATCCATCAGGGAACCAACCGGCTCGGCGACCAGGTGAGAACGAACGCGGGCCACCCCCTGATCGGAGGTGGCCCGCACACGTCATGGCGAGAGGTCAGGGGGTGAGTGCCCAACGGTTGATGGTGCCGACGTCACCGCGGTAGATGTCGCGGACCTGGAGCTTCCAGGTGCCCTTCAGGACCTCCGACGACAGGTTCACGGCGTAAGTGGTGTTGACGTTGTCGGCCGAGTCGGTGCCCGAAGAGTTCTTCAGGCGGTACGCGGTGCCGTCCGGGGCGAGCAGGTCGATGACCAGGTCGCCGCGGTAGGTGTGCGTGATGGAGACCTCGACGGCGGCGGTCGTGGTGCCGTTGCCGGTGCAGTCGGCGCCGAAGGTGATGGCGCTGCTGACGTTCACGCCGGTGTCGGGAATGAAGACGTCACCCTCGTTGGCCACCTTCGCGCAAGTGGACGGTTCCGGAGTGCCGCCACCGGTGCCGGTGAACAACAGTTTGTTGGCCGAGCCGGTGCCGGGGTTGCTGATCTTGCCCGGGGTGGCCGAGTCGACGATCGCCTTGTGGACGGTCGCGGGAACGGCCGACGGGTTGGCGGCGAGGTAGAGCGCCGCGGCGCCCGCGACGTGCGGGGACGCCATCGACGTGCCGCTCATCTTCGCGTTGCCGGTGTTGCTGCTGTGGGCCGCCGAGACGATGTCGAGACCGGGCGCGTAGAGGTCCGAGCACTCGCCGTAACTGGAGAACGAGGCGCGGGCGTCAGTGCTGGTGCTCGCCATCACGTTGATCGTCTCGCGGACCCGCTGCGGGGAGTATGCGCACGAATTGTCGTTGAAGTTGCCCGCGGCGACGACGTAGGTGATGCCCTTCTGGATGGACCTGGCCACCGCGTCGTCCAGAGTGCGGCTCGGCTCGTTCTTGGTGCCGGTGTACAGGCTCATGTTGCCGACAGCGGGCAGCACCGCGTTGGCGGTCACCCAGTCGACGCCCGCCGTCTCGGTCGAGATCGAGCCACCACCCTGGCAGTTGAGCACGCGAACGGCCTTGAGCTTGACCTCCTTGGCCACGCCAAAGGTCTTGCCGCCGACGGTGCCCGCGACGTGCGTGCCGTGGCCCTGGCAGTCCTTGCCCTGCTGGCCGTCGTTGAAGGCGTCGAAGCCGAAGGTGGCGCGGCCGCCGAAGTCCTGGTGGCTGTAGTTGATACCCGTGTCGATCACGTACGCGGTCACGTTCGACGCGCCGGTGGAGTAGGAGTACTTCTGGTTCAGCGGAAGATCGCGCTGGTCGATCCGGTCGATGCCGTAGGACGGCGGGTTCGGCTGGTCGGTCAACATGCGGACCGCGCGGTCCTGCTCGACGTAGGCGACCGCCGGGTCGGCGGCGACCTCGCGGGCCTGTGTCGCGGACATGGTCGCCGAGTAGCCGCGGACCGCGGAGCTGTAGGTGTACTTGACCGTGCCGCCGTAGCGGGCGGTCAGATCGCCGACCCCGGCACTGACCGCGCGCGGAGCGTCCTTCAGCACCACGATGTAGCTGTCTTTGATCGAATCGATCGAGTTCTCGTTGAGAATCTGGCCTTGCGCTGCCGAAGCGGGCAGCGCCGTGGCGAGCGTGGCGACCAGCGCCCCGGTCGCCACGACGGCCAAACGTCGTGCGGACATAACAACCATGCGGTGCACTCCTTGTGCAGGGACGTCCAGACGATTCGGCCCTCGACGACATGGCCTGGACGGGAGTGGACTAGCGGATGAGCGGTCAGTATTTGCGCAAAGCGTTGACGGAACAAGGCTCAACTTTGAACAGTTTGTTCCCAGATATCCAATCCGTCCGCTTGTCGTGACACGGTCGCGTTTCTCGGTCCGGTGGTTGCTATAGGTGTGCTCACGCTGTCACGATGCGTGGCGGCGGGATCGGTCACGAGCATCCGCCGAACCTGTGCGAAGGGACGGCCATGGGGGACGACAAGGGGCCGATCTCGGTCACCCGACTCCGCGAACTCGTCGACTTGGGCGCGGTCGACACCGTCCTGGTCGCCATGACGGACATGCAGGGCAGGCTGCAAGGCAAGCGCTGCTCGGCCCGCTACTTCCTCGCCGAAGTCGTCCCGCACGGCACCGAGGCCTGCGACTACCTGCTCGCCACCGACGTCGAGATGAACACCGTCGGCGGCTACCCCGGCTCGTCGTGGGACACCGGCTACGGCGACTTCGTGCTTCGCCCCGACTTCGACACTCTGCGGCTGCTGCCGTGGCACGAGGGCGCCGCCCTGGTCCTGGCCGACATCGAGCGGGTCGAAGGCGGCCCGGTCGACGTGTCACCTCGCCAGGTGTTGCGCCGCCAACTCGACCGGCTGGCCCGACTCGGTCTGGTCGCGCACATCGGTACCGAGTTGGAGTTCATCGTCTTCGACGACACCTACGAACAGGCGGCGTCGGGCGGATACCGAGGGCTCACGCCCGCCAATCAGTACAATGTGGACTATTCGCTGCTCGGTACCGGTCGGGTGGAACCGCTGCTGCGCGCGATCCGCAACAACATGGCGGGCGCGGGCTTGTACGTGGAATCGGCCAAAGGGGAGTGCAACCTCGGCCAACACGAGATCGCCTTCCGCTACGCCGAAGCGCTCACCACCTGCGACAACCACGTGATCTACAAGACCGGGGCCAAGGAGATCGCGGCGCAGCACGGCAAGAGCCTCACCTTCATGGCGAAGTTCGACCAACGCGAGGGCAACTCGTGCCACATCCACATCAGCCTGCGCGCCCCGGACGGTGAGCCGGTCCTCGCCGACGGCACCGGAATGTCGGCCCTCATGCGGCACTTCGTCGCTGGTCAACTCGCCTGCCTGCGCGAGCTGACGGCGTTCTATGCCCCGAACATCAACTCCTACAAGCGGTTCGCGGCGGGTTCGTTCGCGCCGACGGCCGTGGCGTGGGGCGTCGACAACCGCACCTGCGCGCTGCGGGTGGTCGGCCACGGCGAGTCGCTGAGGGTGGAGAACCGGGTGCCCGGCGGCGACGTGAACCCGTACCTCGCGGTGTCCGCGCTGGTCGCGGCGGGCCTGCACGGCATCGAGCGGGAACTGGAGCTCGAACCCGAATTCACCGGAAACGCTTACACCGCCGACAAACCCCGCGTCCCGTCGACGCTGCGGGACGCGGCCGACCTGCTCGCGGGCAGCGCGGTCGCCAGGGACGCGTTCGGCGACGAGGTCGTCGCGCACTACCTCAACGCGGCACGGGTGGAACTGGCCGCCTACGACGCCGCCGTCACCGACTGGGAGCGTGTCCGTGGCTTCGAGCGACTCTGACCGGCCCCCGGTCATCGGGGTCACCACCTACCTCGAACACTCCACGTTCGGGATCTGGGAAGCCGACGCCGCGGTGCTGCACCGCGTCTATGTCGACTCGGTGCGCGCGGCGGGCGGCAACGCGGTGCTTCTGCCGCCCATCGGCGACTGGCGCCCGGAAAACGTCGACTGGCTCGACGGTCTTGTCATCTCCGGCGGCGCCGACATCGACCCGGCCCGCTACGGCCAACTCCCACACCCCACCACCGGCACCCCGCAGCCCATCCGCGACGCCGCCGAGTTCGCACTGGTCGAGGCGGTGTTGACCCTCGACCTTCCGTTGCTCGCGGTCTGCCGTGGGATGCAGATCCTCAACGTCGCCCTCGGCGGCACCCTGCACCAGCACACCCCGGAGCTGGTCGGCCACAACCAGCACCAGCCGCAGGTCGCCAAGTTCGGTCGCAACGAGATGACCGTGCGCGCCGGGTCCACCATGGCCAAGGTCCTCGGTGAACGGATGCCCGCGCTGTGCCACCACCACCAGTCCGTCGACCGGCTCGGCGACGGGCTTGAGGTCGTCGCCACGGCACCCGACGGCACCATCGAGGGGGTGGAACTGCCCGGAGCCCGGTTCATCCTCGGCGTGCAGTCCCACCCTGAGCAGAACGTCGACGACTGCCGTCTGTTCACGGCGCTGACCGATGCCGCCAGGCACAGGAGAGGAGATCGGTGACCGTCACCTTCGATGTCGTCAACCCGGCCAACGAGGTCCTGGTCCGCACGGTCGAACTCGCCGGGCTGGAGGAGGCGGACGCGGCCATCGCCCGCGCGCACGCGGCGATGCCCGCCTGGCGGGCCGTGGCCCCGGCCGATCGCGCTCGTCTCCTGCGCCGATTCGCCGACGCGGTCGACGCCGATCTGGAGAATCTCGCGCGGCTCGAAGTCGCCAACTCCGGGCACACCATCGGCAACGCCCGCTGGGAAGCGGGCAACGTCCGCGACGTGCTGCACTACTACTCGGCGACACCCGAGCGGCTCTTCGGCAGGCAGATCCCGGTGCCCGGCGGCCTCAACGTCACCTTCGCCGAGCCGCTGGGCGTCGTCGGCGTGATCGTGCCGTGGAACTTTCCGATGCCGATCGCGGCGTGGGGTTTCGCGCCCGCGCTGGCCACGGGAAACACGGTCGTGGTCAAGCCCGCCGAGTTGACTCCGCTGACCGCGTTGCGGCTGGCGGAACTGGCCCGCGACTCCGGCATCCCCGACGACGTCTTCCAGGTCCTACCAGGTCGAGGCGCGGTCGTGGGACAGCGATTCGTGACTCACCCCCTGGTCCGCAAAGTGGTGTTCACCGGGTCGACCCAGGTCGGTCGTCAGATCATGGCAGGCTGCGCCGACCAGGTGAAACGGGTGACCCTGGAACTCGGCGGCAACAACGCCAACATCATCTTCGCCGACGCGGACCTGGCGAAAGCGGCGGCGACGGCGCCGTACGCGGTCTTCGACAACGCGGGTCAGGACTGCTGCGCGCGCTCCCGAATCCTGGTCCAGCGCGAGGTCTACGAGCGGTTCATGGAGTTGTTCCAGGACGCCGTGGGCAAGGTGGTCGTCGGCGACCCCGGCCAGGAGAGCAGCGAGATGGGCCCGCTGATCTCGGCGGCCCACCGCGAACGAGTCGAGTCCTATGTGGACGACGCGCCGGTCGCCTTCCGGGGAACCGCGCCGCGAGGCCCAGGTTTCTGGTTCCCGCCCACCGTGCTCGCACCGATCTCACCGAAGCACCGCGCGGTCACCGACGAGGTGTTCGGCCCGGTCGTGGCGGTTCTCCCGTTCGACGACGAGGCCGACGCGATACGGATGACCAACGACACCGAGTACGGACTCGCCGGGTCCATCTGGACCCGCGACGTCGGCCGCGCGCTGCGCGTCGCGCGGGGTGTCGAAGTGGGCAACCTGTCGATCAACTCGCACTCCTCGGTGCGCTACTGGACGCCGTTCGGCGGGTTCAAACAGTCCGGCCTCGGCCGCGAACTCGGGCCGGACGCGGTGGCGGCGTTCACCGACACCAAGAACGTCTTCATCAGCACGGACAACTGACAATCCGCAGGAGGAACGAGATGAGCCAGCGTCTGGACAGCCGCGTCGCGGTGGTCACCGGTGGGGCGAGCGGGATCGGCCTCGCCTCGGTGCGCAGGCTCGCCGCCGAGGGGGCCAGGGTGGTGATCGGCGACGTCGACGTCGAGGCGGGCGAGGCCGCCGCCGACGAGGTCGACGGGCTGTTCGTCCGCGCGGACGTCACCAGTGAGGCCGAGGTCTCCGCCCTGTTCCAGGCGGCCGTCGACACGTTCGGTTCCGTGGACATCGCCTTCAACAACGCGGGCATCTCGCCGCCGGAGGACGACTCCATCCTCGACACGCCGATCGAGGCATGGAACCGCGTGCAGCAGGTCAACCTCACCTCGGTCTACCTCTGCTGCAAAGCCGCGATCGGTCACATGCGGGCCAAGGGCAAGGGCTCGATCATCAACACCGCGTCCTTCGTCGCG
>JALZNB010000084.1 GCA_030857905.1 Actinomycetota bacterium | reverse complement strand
TCAGTTGCGGTGGAGGGTCGTTCCCGACGGTGAGCCCGAGCAGGCCGTGTCGTCGCGCCGTGACTTGAAGCTGGTGGAGAAGCCCGCCGGCTAGCACCCTCCGGAGGGAGCGCCATGTTCGTTCCCTCCGAGCCGGGCGAGATCGCCTCCCTGGGAGGGGTCGTCGTCGACTGGTTGGACGAGTTGCCCGGGCCGTTCCACTTGACCGATGAGCAGGGCCACTTGTTGGCCGACTGGTATCGCCTCGACCCTGTGACGGGTGACCGGGTTTGGCGTCGTGGTCAGATCATGGCGGCGAAGGGCTGGGGGAAGAGCCCCCTTGCGGCGCTGGTCGCTCTCGCCGAGTTGGCCGGTCCGGTGGTGTTCGACCGTTGGGGCACTGACCGGGATGGTCGTCCGGGTCGTCCGTTCGGCCGGCCGTGGCCCTCGCCGGTGATCCAGATCGCCGCGGTCTCCGAGGATCAGGCCGACAACACCTACGGGGCGCTGCTCGAGTACCTGACCGCGAAGAGCGGTGCCGTGGCCGATCGGCTCGGGCTCGATGCCGGCCAGACCCGCATCCTGCGCCGGGGCCAACCGGCGGCCCGCATCGACGCGGTGACGGCGTCGGCTGGGACCCGTGAGGGTCAGCGGGTCACGTTCGCGGTGCTCGACGAGTCCCATCTGTGGTTGCCGGGCAACGGTGGTCACCGTCTGGCGGGGACGTTACGCCGCAACGCCGGGAAGATGGGCGGGTCGACGTTGGAGACGACGAACGCCTACGTGCCCGGTGAGCAGTCGGTCGCTCAGGCCACCGCGGAGGCGGCCGGCGCCGAGGGCATCTTCCGCTGGTGCCGCCAGCCGGCCGGTGAGGTGTCGTTGGCGAACAAGGCCGAGCTGCGTTCGGCGCTTCGCTACGTGTACGGCGAGGCGACTGAGTGGGTCAGTGTCGACCGCCTGGTGCGGGAGATCTACGACCCGGCCACCACCGAGGCCGACGCCCGCCGGTTCTTTCTGAACGAGGTGGTGGAGCACGCCGGTGGCGCGTTCGATTCGGCCCGGTGGGCCGAGCTGGCCGCACCGGCCGAGGTGGTCGCCGACGGGGAACTGGTGACGCTCGGTTTCGACGGTGCCCGCTTCCATGACGCCACGGCCATCGTCGGGTGCCGAGTCTCCGATGGGCACCTGTTCCTGGTCGGCTGTTGGGAACGTCCCCCCGGTGTCGGCGATGACGGGTGGGAGGTGCCGGCCTCCGAGGTTGACGCCGTGGTGCACCAGGCGTTCACCCGGTGGGACGTGTGGCGCCTCTACGCCGACCCGCCCCGCTGGCAGGACGAGGTCGACCGTTGGGCCGGTGAGTTCGCTGATCGGGCCGTGAAGTGGGAGACGTACCGGGTCAAGCAGATGGCGTTCGCCATTCGCCGGTTCGACGAGGCGCTGCGGGCCGGGGCGTTGTCCCATGACGGCGATTCGACCTTGGCCCGCCACGTCGGGAACGCCTACCGGGCGGCTACGAAGATCCGGGACGACGAGGGCCGCTGGTTGTGGCGGATCGAGAAGGAACACCCGAAGTCGTCCCGCAAGATCGACGCTGCGATGGCTGCCGTGCTCGCTTTCGAGGCCCGTGGCGACGCGGTCGCTTCCGGTGCCGGTCAGAGGCCCAAGTCCTTCGTCCCCCGCCGAATCCGCTAGTTCTCCAGGAGGGGCCGTGCCCATCGACGCACAGACCCCGAGCTCGGAGGGCTGGTGGCTTCACCGCCTGCTACGCCAGTTGGCGGCCCGCCAGGACCGGCTGAACCGGTTGGACCGCTACTACCGGGGCGACCCGGACCTGCCGTACGGTCCGGAGAACAGCGCGACGGCGTTCCGCCGGTTCCAACGTAAGGCCCGTACCAACTGGGCGGCGCTGATCGTGGAGGCCACCCGGGAGCGGATGCGTCCCACCGGGTTCCGGACTGGTGTGTCCGGGGATGAGAACGGTGACGAGGCGGCGTTCCGGATCTGGCAGGCCAACGGCCTGGATTCGGATTCGGCGTTGGTGCACCGGGCGAAGCTGTCGATGGGTGACGCCTACGTGATCGTCGGCGGGGTCGAACCGGACCTGGGGGTGCCGCTGATCACCCCCGAGGACCCCCGCCAGGTCATCACCGCGCATGATCCCCGCCGGCCCCGCAAGGTCATTGCCGCGCTCAAGACGTTCGCCGACGACATCACCGGCGACGACCTGGCCTACTTGTACCTGCCGGGCGTGGTGCACCGTGCCCGCCGATCCCGCACCACCCCCGGTGCCACCCCGGTCACGTTGGGGACCGGGCTGGGTGGGTGGGAGTGGGAGGCCCACGACCTGCTTCCCGTCGCCGACGTACCGGTGGTGCGCTTCGCCAACCGTCCCGATCTGTTCGGT
>JALZNB010000063.1 GCA_030857905.1 Actinomycetota bacterium | reverse complement strand
CCGCGCCGACTCGCAGGAGGACAGTACGATTCTGTGTGGTGGTCTGGGAAGTTTGGCGAGGTCGTGGGCGTGGAGTTTGCCGTCGGCGAGGGTCAGGTGCGAGTAGAGCGGAGCATTGACCCGGTGTCTGCCGTGGGCGGCGATGTGGACCAGCGGAGCGCCCGCCATCGCGGCGACCACGTTGTCTACTGTGGACCCGCCTCCGGCGAGAAGGCGGCCACCGTAAGTACCGTGGAGGGTGACGACTTCCCTGTCAGCGTGGTCTAGGCCGGGGCCCGCGATCCACACAGGTTCGCCTTCAGGCGGGGCGTTTCTTGCTGCCGTTAGCCAGCTTTGAGCGGATGGAGCAACGCTGACCGGACGGTTGAAGCAGGTCGGAAGAGCAGCCCAGGGAACTGCGGCGAGATGCGAAGTGGGGATGACGACCATTGGGCGATCCTGGAGGATTCTGCGGAGAGGTTTCAGGAGGATGCCGTCAAGGCGAACGGCAGCGGGTGTTGTCGGGACCGCCGTGGTTCTGGCCGAGAGAAAGGCGGCCCGCGACAGGGCTTCCGTCGCCTGATCGACCTGATCAACCGCGGCGATGGTGTGTCTGCGCCATCGGTTGTCCGCGACGGAAATGACACCAAATTGTCCTTTGTGGACAAAAAAGCTGAGTAGGACCGAGTCGTCTAGTGTGCTGGTGATCTCGTTGGGTCCCAACGGTTTCTCGACCGAGCGATGTCTTTCGGACCACGCGAAAATGGTGCGTGGTCGCGCGGTGTCCACGGCGGCGTCCAACCCCGTTTCGGCGAGTCGTGGGGCTACCTGTTCATCACCGCTTCGCAGACCGTTCCGACAAGCCCCGAACACCGCTCGCCTGGTGGTCGCCATTTGGGCGAGGGCCAACCATCCGAGTGCGCGAAGTGCGGCGTCGTCGGTGTGCCGGTATCGCTTCACCAAGTCGGGCCGCCCGACAGCGAGCAGCAGTTCGGCCGCGTCGATGAGCCAACCCGCTTTTTCGCACGAGGCAGCCACCTCAAGCACTTCACCGTTGACCTGAGGGTCGACGCGGGCGCGGAGTTCAACCGCGCGAGCCACGGCTGTCCAACCGTCACGATGTTGTCGGCCAAACAGTTCGCCCGCTGTCCGGGCGGCTGTCGCGGCTTCATCGAGGGCACCCTTGCGGAGCAGGCAACGAGCGTAAGCCAGCGTCGCCTCGGCGAAGGCCGGGCCACGTCCAGCCGCGCCGAGCAGGGTCGCCGCACGGGCCAGGTTTACCCCTGCCGCACCCACCATGCCTGCCGCGATCAGCGCATTAGCCTTGTCTATCAACACTTCCGGGTATCGCTGCTCGTCCACTCCCGCTCTCCGATAGAGCGTGAGCGCCCGAGGCGGGTCGCCCGCCTGTGCCGCGACGAAACCCCGGTTGTGCAGACAGGTCGCGGCCCGATCGGATTCACCCTGGGTCGTGTAGAGAGTGTGGGCTTCGGCGAACATGGTGTCCGCGACCTCGAATCGCCGCAGGTAGCCCGCGGCGATTCCGGCGCCGACAAGGGCATTCGCCCGCCAGTGCGGATCGTCGCGGAGTCGAGCGGCGGCCGAGGTCAACGCGCTCAGGGCGGAGCTGTGAGCGGCTGTGGCACACAAAGTGAGTCCCCACAGGCAGTCAGCACGGGGGAGCTGGGTACCGCTCAGGTCTGGCCGCGCCTGGTGGATCAGATCACTCGCGGTCTCGTGCTCGCCGAGTTGGTGTGAGATCCACGCGAGAACGAGCCGAGACTCGGCCAGTTCTCCCGGGGTCGTGGCGGACGCGATCGCCGCGCGGGCGTACGGCCTGGCCCGCAACGGCGATCCCCGCTCCTGCCAGGCCAGCGCCCGCGCGTGTCCAACCGCCCAGGTCACCGGAACCACGCCGACACCTGCGGCACAGAATCTTCGCGGTACAACACAATCCGAATGAACCCCGGTGGCAGGTCGGCGGAGAAACAGCCACTCTCGTCGACCGAGAGCACCACCACGCCTGACGCGGAATGCAACTCCAGCTTCGTCACCGACGTGGTGACTATGCCCGCCAACCGATCACCGACCTCCACGATCAGCTCAGCCGAACGCCACACGTGGGCCGGTCCGCGCACGGCCACGGTGAGCTGTGGCGAGAGATCGAGCCAATCCCATGTGGTACCAAGGAAACCGCCCGCGGCGACAGCGGAACTCCGCACCGAGGGCGGCATCGGGTCGAGCCGGGACAACAAACCGGCCAACTCGGACAACAGGGCGCGGTCACTCATCCCGCCACCTCGTCGGGCATTCCCAGCACGCTCAGTTTGCGGCGCAACACATCCAAGCAACGCCCACGGGTACGGCCAACACTGGTGGCAGCCAAGCCCAACGCTTCGGCGAGCTGTGAGTAGGACAGCTCCGGGGCGAAGGCGAGCAACCCGAGCAACGACCGACACCGATCGGACAACCCACCGAAGGCCCGCCACAGCACGTCATCCCGCTCGCTGCGCAACGTCGTCGCCTCAGGCCAGCCGTACCGCGCGATGTCCACGACCTCAAGCTCGTCGGCCGAAGGCACTTCCCGCCCCCTGCGCCTGAGCACCCGCAAACTCTCCCGCCGCGCGGTGGTCACCAACCACGCCGCTACCCGCTCGGGCTCCCGCAACCGCTCGATGTGCTCGGCGAGCGCGATCCAGGTGCACTGGCTGACATCACCCGCGTCGGCGTCGTCAAGCCGATGCAGCCGTGCGACCCGCCAGACCATCGGGCCGTACCTGGTCACCAGCTCCCGCCAACACCCTTGGTCGCCCGCTGCCGCCCGGCGGACCAACTCTGCGGTGGACTCCATCATTCGCCTCCCGAAGATCGCTTTCGGCGTCTCGGATGGACGGTGGATCCCCACGGCTCCCCAAGTCCCCTGATCGTGTGACAACACGACGGGATAGGGCGCGTCCTGTACGCGGTCGAGCTGTGTACCTGGTGGTCGCGTGTGGTGGTGGTCGAGGTGAGTTACGGACCGGATGTGGTGATCGAGCCGTTGCTACCGCCGCCGCAGAGCGGTAGCCGTCGGTGGCGTGATCACCGTCAGGTGATCAACGCGTTTCTTGGGAGAACGCGCACAAGCGACTGCGGCTGTGAACCCAAGATGGGACCTGGAACACGATCCTCGACCCCGTCATCGTCCAGGATGACGTCGTCGGCGACCCTGAGGTCTACAAGCAGCGCAACGTGGTGGAACAACACGACGGGGGCCGTTGGCCAGGTCTTGATCTGGCCAACGGCACGAACCACTCCCCTAGATGACCTATTCCAAGGGGGGCTTGTCTGTGGACAGGAAGCGAGGGTGTCCATGATCTTTGTGTGACGAACAACCTGGACACCCTCGCGACTGCACTGTACGTGAAGATCGATGATCTGTTGAAGGCTGTGCCGGGGCTGGCCCCGTGGCGTCCTGAGGTGGGTTTCGCCCCCAAACTCACCGATGCCGAACTGATCACGCTGGCGGTGATACAAGCCTTGCGGGGGTTCACCTCCGAGTCCCGTTGGTTGCGTTTCGCCCGAGCACCCATGATTCACCTGTTCCGGTACCTGCCCCGGCAATCGGGCTACAACAAGCGGTTGCGAGCCGCTGCCGGTCTGATCAGGACAGTGATCGACACGTTGGCCGCCGACACGACGGTGTGGACCGATGATGTGTGGGTGGTCGACTCGACTCCGGTGGAGTGCGGTCGTTCGCGCGAGACCACGAAGCGCTCCGACCTGGCCGGATGGGCCGAGTACGGCTACTGCGCCTCGCATTCCCGTTTCTTCTGGGGCCTGCGCCTGCACCTGGTGTGCACCCTGGGTGGACTGCCCGTCGCGTTCGCGTTGACCGGCGCGAAAGCCGACGAACGGCACACCCTGCTCGAGATCTTCCACCTCGACCCGACCTTGACCGCCAACCGGCCAGACCAACCCTGATCGGGGACAAAAACTACTTCGGAGCCGAGTTCGAAGCCCACCTCGCCGACGCGGGCCTGCGCCTGCTTCGCCCCGCCCGCAAAGGCGAACCCGAACGTGCCGGCGCGGAACTGTTCGCACCCCTGCGACAGACGATCGAATCGATCAACCAGACCTTCAAAGGCCAGCTTGACCTGGAACGACACGGCGCGCACACCCCCAACGGCGTCATCGTGCGAGTCCTACAACGCATCCTCGCTCTCACCGCGGCCATCTGGCACAACGACAAAACCGGCGCACCAACCCTCCGCTCCCTCACCGCCTATGACCACTAACCCCTTGGAATAGGTCATCTAGTGCTTTCCGATCCCGATCCACTCGAATCCCGCGCGGCGGGCGACCGCCGGGTCGAGCAGGTTCCTGGTGTCGATGACGATCGGCTTGCGGACCGTTTCCGCCAGGCGGGCCCAGTCCAGGGACCGGAACTCCGGCCACTCGGTGAGCACGATCAGCGCTTCGGCGTCCTCGGCGACCTGGTACGGGTCATCGACCACGGTGACCGACTTCAGGTCGGGGTCGGTCGAGCCGGGGCGCAACGCCGGGTCGTAGGCCACCAGGTCGGCGCCCGCCTGTCGCAGCAGGGCGGCGACCGCCAGGGCGGGTGAGTCCCGCAGGTCGTCGGTTCCGGCCTTGAAGGTCAGGCCGAGGATGCCGATGCGCACGTGCGAGAGCGAACCGCCCCTGCGGCCGGTGATGGCGAGGCGGACCTTCTCCACCATCCGCTGACGCTGCCGGGTGTTGGTGTCGATCGTGGCCCTGATCAGCCGGAACTCGAAGTCGACGGCGTCCGCCAGTTGGAGCATCGCCGAGGTGTCCTTCGGCAGGCAGGAACCGCCCCACCCCGGGCCGGGGTTCAGGAACGACTGGCCGATGCGCTTGTCGTAGCCCATGCCCTCGGTCACGTCACCGATGTTGGCACCGAGACGGTCGCACAGTTCGGCCACCGCGTTCACGTACGACAGCTTCATCGCCAGGAAGCAGTTGGCCGCGTACTTGACCAACTCGGCACTCGGGCCGTCGGTCAGTACCGTCGGCGCGCCCAGCTTGGCGTACAGGGCGGCGACGCGTTCGGCGGCGTCCTGCTTGCTGCCGCCGACGACGATGCGGTCCGGGTTGAGGAAGTCCTCAACCGCGCTGCCCTCGCGGAGGAACTCCGGGTTGGACACCACGGCGACGTCCCCGCGGACGAGCAGCTCCTCGGTGCGCTCGGCGGTCCCGACCGGCACGGTCGACTTGTTCACGATCACGCAGCCCGAGGGCAGCAGGTCGCGCACCTCCTCGACGACCGACTCCACGATGCTCAGGTCGGCGACACCGCCGATACCCATCGGGGTTGGGACGCAGAGGAACATCACCTCGGGGCCGTTCTTCATCGCGCGGGCCGCGCCGAGCACGAAGCTGAGCCTGCCCGCCGCGATGCCCTCGGCGACCAACTCGGCCAGCCCCGGTTCGAGGATGTCGACCTCGCCGTGCGCCAGCCGCTTGACCTTGTCGGCGTCCACGTCCGCGCACACCACGTCATGACCGAGCGAGGCGAGACACGCTCCCGTGGTCAACCCGACATACCCGGTCCCGATCACGGCGATCCGTCGTACGAACACCGATCCCCCTCCCCCCAATTGGTTACCGGACGCTTTTTTGTTACACAGAGTCGCCACCCGCCGATAGGCAGACCAGAACGTTGGAGGAGGCCCCGTGTACGTCGCGTCGACCAGGGTGGACAGTGCTGGTTCGCCGCCGCCGTCGGCGAAGCCGAGTCGGGTCCCGACGACTGTCGTGCTGCTCGGGACGGTGAGCCTGCTCACTGACATCTCCTCGGAGATGGTGACCGCGTTCCTGCCGGTCTACGTGATCTTCAACCTGCAGATGAGTTACCTACAGCTCGGTTTACTCGACGGGATCTACACCGGGGCGACGGCGGTGTTACGCCTGGTGGGCGGGCACGTGTCGGATCGGGTGCGGCGGCACAAGGCGGTGGCCGTGGTGGGCTACGGCCTTTCCGCGGGGACGAAACTCGCGTTCCCGTTCATCGGCGCGTCGGCTGTCGGGCTCGGCGGCGTGTTGGCCGTCGACCGGGCGGGCAAAGGTTTGCGGAGCGCCCCGCGAGACGCGTTGATCTCGCTGGTGACCCCGGCGCACCAGCTCGGGGCCGCCTTCGGGGTGCACCGGGCGATGGACACCGTCGGGGCGCTGCTCGGCCCGCTGGTGACGTTCGCGGTCCTGACCTGGCTGACCACCAGTCCGGAGCCGATCTTCGTGATCAGCTTCGTCTTCGGCGTGATCGGACTGATCGTGCTGGTGTTCTTCGTCCGCCAGCCACGATTGGACCGCGTTCCCGGAACTGTTGTCACCCTGCGTAATACTATGCGCCTCCTGCGCCACAAGGGAATGCGCCGCACGACGATCGCGGCGGCCCTGCTCGGTCTGGCGACGATCTCAGACGCGTTCGTCTTCGTCGTCCTGCAGAAGGTTTCCGGCGTGTCACCCGCCTGGCTGGCCCTGATGCCCGTCGGCACCGCGTTGACGTTCCTGCTCGCGGCGACCCCGCTGGGGAAGCTGGCGGACCGGGTGGGGCGCTGGACGATGTTCTTCGCGGGCCACGTCGTGCTGCTGGCGGTGTACCTGCTGCTGCTCGGGCCGTTCACCGGGTTCGGACTCGTGCTGGTGACGGTCGCGCTGCACGGACTGTTCTACGCGGCGACCGACGGCGTCCTGATGGCCCACGGCGCGACACTCGTACCCGCCCACCTTCGCGCGGGCGGGCTGGCAATCGTGCAAACCGGACAGGCACTGGCGCGACTCGGCTCGTCCGTCTGCTTCGGGCTCATGCTGCAACAGCTTTCGGTCGTACCCTCGGTGCTGGTCGCGATCGGCGCTCTCGCAGTCGCCCTCGCGACGGTGTTGGCGCTGATCCGTCCATCGGAGGTCTCTCGGTGAAGTCCTGGTTCGCCCGCCACCGCATCGCGGCGGGCATCGTCGTGATGCTGCTCGTCGTCGCCGGGGCCGCCGTGTACGTGGTGGACACCGTGCGAGACCAGCGAGGTGCCACTCCGAGCGCGGCCGCGGGCGGCTTTCGGTACGTGGACAACGGGGGCGGACGGAACCTGGTATCCGAAGTGGACTCGGCCGGTACGCGCTCGGTCACCGATCTCGCGTGCCTGCGGGTCTACGCGGCAGGCGGGACGACCGTGTGCCTGCGGATGAGCACGCCCGGGGCGTTCGAAGCCGCCGTGTTCTCCGGCGATCGCGCGGTACGGACGGTGCCGTTGCCGGGGACGCCCAGTCGGGCCCGGGTGTCGACCTCGGGCCAGATCGTGTCGTGGACGGTGTTCGTGACCGGGGATTCCTACTTGGCGCCAGGAGGATTCTCGACGCGCACCGGAGTGTTGGACCTCAGGACCGGCACGCTGACCGAGTCGCTCGAAGGATTCTCCACCATCGTCGATGGGGTCGCCGAGAAACGGGTGGACGCGAACTTCTGGGGCCTGACCATGGCTTCGGACGATCGGACCTTCTATGCCACGTTGGGCTCCGGGAATTCGACATGGCTGGTAAAGGGGGATCTGTCGACACGGTCACTGTCGACGGTTCGTTCCGAGGCGGAATGCCCGTCCCTGTCACCGGACGAGAAGCGAATCGCATACAAAAAGCGCGGCGGACGACTGGGGGGCTGGCAACTCTTCGTACTGGATATCGCCTCCGGGCGAGAGAGCGAAGTGGCCGGATCGGACGGAGTGGACGACCAGGCGGCGTGGATCTCCGATTCGATGCTGGCTTATGCGAAGGTGCGACAGGGAGGCACGCCGTCGATTTGGGGATCGCCGCTCGATGGTGGGGAGACTCGGGAACTGGTGGCCGGGGCTTCGTCGCCGTCACCTCTGGGGTAGTGCGCCAACTCCTGCTGTGCTGCCGAGTTGTCGGCTCGGTGTTGCTCGGTGGGGCATTGGGCGCGGGTCCGGGGACGACTTGGGTTTGTTCCGGGGTGGGGCATTTGCCGGGCTTGAGGCGCGCCCGCTGGTATATTTATCGCGGTTTGCGGTTCTCACGTCCACGCGGACTTCGCATGCGCCGTCACTTGTGCATGGCTGATCAATTCAGCCTCGCCGCGGTGGCCAGTGGGGTGGAATCTGTTTTTTGGCGGTGCTCTTGTTTTGGCCATGTGACTCTTTCGCCGCCCGCCGAAACCACGGATGCCCGCTCCCGGCGGCATGAGCGGGCGGCAGGCATCGCGGCGACGCTCAGTAACGATTCGGCCGTGGTTCCGATCCACAGCCCGAACGGACCATCACATCTCGGGGAGTGCAATGCGCGGAGGTATCGCACCTGTCGCTGTCGCGGCGCGTCGGAACGTGCGTCCGCCGTTGTGGCTCAGCGCCACCGTGCTGGCCTGTGTACTCGCCGCGATTCGGGTTGTCGTCGTGGTCACGGTGCCCTACGACCGGGCGGTCGGTCTTTTCGACGACGACGCGTTCTACTACTTCGGGGTGGCGGCGCACATCGCGGCGGGCGACGGGTCCACGTTCAACGGTCTGGATCCGACGAACGGATACCACCCGCTGTGGCTGGTCCTGCTCATTCCGGTGTTCGCGATCGCACATGGGCACGTCGCCCTCACCGTTGTGACTCTGATCTCATCGGCCCTGTTGATCGCGTCGGGACGGATGATCGACCGCATCGGCGTGTCGACCGGGCGCCCTCTGCTCCTGACGTTGTGTGCGGCGCCGCTGCTCGTGGTCGGCACGGCGGGCCCGTCGTTCTGGTTCTCCGGGATGGAGACCGGGCTACTGCTGTTCGCGTTGTTATGGCTGGCCGCGACCTACCTGCGCACCGACGGCTTCATGGCCCCGTGGTTCACCTCGGGCCACGCCGTCTCGGCGGGCGCGCTCATGTCACTGGCTGTGCTGTCCCGCCTCGACGCGGTGTTCCCGATGGTGTTGCTCGGCCTGCTGGCCGCGGTGACGTGGCGGCGCGCGGGCAAACCGTGGCCGCAGCTCACGATCGCGCTCGCCGCCATCCCGGCGACCACGTTGATCTCGTATCTCGCGGTGAACTTCGAGTTGTTCGACACCATCCTGCCGGTGTCCGGCCAGGCGAAGGCGCTCGGCGGAGACGGAGTGAACCTCAGCGTCACGGGCCAGTTCCTCAGCTCGCCGGTGCTGTTCGGCCAGTCGACCTGGCTAGGCGCGCTGGCGATAGCCGTCGTCGGGGCCGCCCTGTTGCTTCGCCGGGGTGGAGCGCTGTCGCACGCCGCCCGATTTGGGGCTGTGGTCCTGGTCGGCGGGGTGTGCACGGTCGTCTATTACGCGCTGACGTCGTCATGGCAGCTCTGGCCGTGGTACTTCTCGTCGGCACCGCTGGCGATAGCGCTAGCCGGACCCGCACTGCTCGCCAAGGTCAACGTGCCTGGACGCAAGACCGCTGTACTGGCCGTCTGTGTGTTGGTGATCGCCACGACTGGCGTCAACGCGGCGCGCGCTGTCCAGGGTGGCGTAGCCAGGTCCGCGTTCATCGAGGCGGGCCCGGCAATCGCGGCGCGGATCGACACGCTGGTGCCGCTCGGGGCGCCGATAGCGATGGGCGATCGGGCGGGCAGCCTCGGCTACCACCTGAAGCGGCCACTCGTGCACCTTGAGGGCCTCGTCAACTCGGCTGACTACCTGGATGCGCTGCGTAACTCGACGGTGCCGTCATTTCTCGCCGACCGGGGCGTCGGGCTCTACGGGCGGGGCGACAACGATCCCGGGACAGCCGACCCGGCCAACCCCGACTGCGCGAGCTTCGTCGAGCCCCAGCAGGGCGGCGGCACGAAGCTCAAGATCGTGGTCTGTGCACGGGATTTGCTGCTCACCCAACCGCTGAGTGACGGGACGTCGTACCGAGTGTGGCGGTACCGCGACGAACTCAACGGTTAACACTGAGCCTCACTTTGTGAGCTTTCTCCTGATTGGCTGAACAGTGGCCGGCGAAGAATCACATGGAGTAACGACTTCCCCGAAAGAGCGATTAAGTTCAAAGTAGGAAGCCGGACCTGTTGCTCGGCGTCACGTCGTGTTGTGTGGGGCGCGAATGGACTTCTGGAAGACACTGCTGGTTCTGCTGAAACGGTGGTACGTCACGCTGCCCGTCTTCGTCGTCTCCGTCGGCGCGGCGGGTGCCGTCTACGCCTCGATGCCGATGCACTACGAGTCGACCGGCGTGATCGTGCTGACCTCGCCGTCCAGCGGACCCACGAGCAACACCGCACAGCTCGGCGACGTCCAGACCAACCCGCTGCTGGCTTTCGAGAGCAGTCTGGCGATCTCCGCGTCGATCGTGATCCAGAGCATCAACACCCCTGAGGTGGTCAAGGAGCTGGTCGGAGACAAGCCGGACCACGTGTTCGTGCTCAGCGGCGGCGCCGAAGGCGGCCCGTTCATCAGCGTGGCGACCGAGAGCGCCTCCGAAGAGGGCTCACGCGAGCTGGTGGTCCAGGTGCTCGACCGGGTGAAGGCGGAACTGAGCAAGCGGCAGGAGGAACTCAAGGCGCCCGCGAGCACGTTCATCGGGGTGGACGACGTCGTCCCGCCGACCGAGCCACAGCCCCTGGTCGGCGGCAAACTGCGCGCGGGCGGCATCGCACTCGTGCTCGGCCTGGTGGCCAGTCTCACGGCGGTGTTCGCCTTCGAGAGCTTCAAGAGCAGGCGTCGCAAGCAGGACCCGCCCCAGGACAAGCCCGACGACCTCGACGGCGAAGGCGAGGCGAAGCCGGTCGCTCGACCGGCCACCCGGCAGGCCCCGGCGCGGGTCGAGCAGCCCGTGCGCACCAGCGGTGAACTGCCGATCGCCCCACCTCTGCGCACCCCGGCGGACAACCCGAACCCGGTCAGAGCGAACGGCCAGCGCGGTGGCAAGGCCCCCACGGGCAGCGGCATGGTCAACGGCAAGAACGCCAACGCCCAGGCGAGCTGGCCTGCCGAGGAGTGGCACGAGCCGCCGACCGTACGGATGAAACCCGCCCAGACACCACCTGACCAGCGCGGCTGACCGTGGGGATGCCGACGGAGACCGCTCGCGAAGGTACCCCGAAGCAGCGGGCCGACGGCGCCACCCTGGCGTGCTGCTACGCCCTCGCGATGACCGTCGTCCCAGCGGCGCTGGTCATCAAGGGGCTCCCGATGTCGATCAGCCCCGGCATGGCCATCGGACTGGTCATGGGCGTGGTGTGGTTTTGCGCGCAGCTCGTCACGACCCTGGGCGTGGCCAAGGGCCGCAACGCCGCGCGCACCGCCCTGTTCCTGTTCGCGTGCTCGCAGTTGGCCACCTACGGGGTGGCGACCTACGGCTACCTGCCCTCCGACGAGCTGGCCTCCGCGGACCGGACGTTGATCACCCTGCTCGCGGTCATCTCGGTCGGCCTCGCCGTCTGCGACGGGGTACGCGGCCTGGCCCGGCTCGACCGGCTGCTCAAGACGATGATCGTCGGCGCCACCTTCATGGCCACCGTCGGCATCCTCCAGTTCTCCGCCGCTCTCGACCTCACCCAGTACCTCGCGCTGCCCGGCCTCAAGCCCGTCGGCGACATGTCGTACGTGCTGGAGCGGTCCAACTTCCGCAGACCCGCCGGTACCGCGGGCCACCCCATCGAGTTCGGTGTCGTCTGCGCGATGACCGTGCCCATCGCGCTGCACTACGCGCTGCGGGCGATGGACTTCGGCGGCCCGCAGCGGCGCTGGTGGTTCTGTCTCGGCGTGCTCGCGGTGGCGTCGATGCAGTCGCTGTCACGTTCGGCCGTCCTCGGCCTGGCCATCGCGGCGATCTTCATCATCCCGGCGATGGCCCCGAAACGGCGGGTCCGCGCGCTGATCGGCATCGTGCTGTTCCTCGGCGCGATGCGCGCGCTCGTGCCAGGTCTGGTCGGCACCCTCTACAGCCTGTTCACCACCATCAGCGTGGACCCGAGCGCGGAGAGCAGACGCCGAGCGGTGGAGCGGGCCGGGTCGGAGATCACCGAGCACCTGATCCTGGGCCGGGGGATGGGCACCTATCTGCCGGAGAAGTACGGCTGGCTCGACAACCAGTATCTCGGCACGCTCGTGCAGAACGGCGTCGTCGGCATCGCGCTGCTGATCTTCCTTTATCTGGCGGGCATGTACTGCGCGTTCCGCGCCCGGTTGGCCAGCGCGGACCCGC